>JBEVDP010000286.1:0-8691 GCA_040513235.1 Acidimicrobiia bacterium
ACAAAGGCGCGGAAGTCACGCCCCTCGTCAGTGAGTTCATCGTCGAGGCCCAAGCCGGCGGCACGTGCGTCGTGCGCGTCGTGAGCAGCGCGTTCGGAACCGGCGCCGACTGGGAGCAGGAGTTCTTCGACGACATGGAGAACGGTTGGGTGCCGTTCTTCGACCACCTGCGGATCTACCTCCAGCACTTTCCCGGCCAGCAGGTGACGCGCATGGACGCCGAGACCCAGCTTCCCGGGCCGCCCGAAGCCGCAGTGCAAGCGATGCAGCAGGCGCTCGGGATCGCGAAGACCGGGCAGCAGCTCGACGCGCGCGGACTCGACGCGCGCGTCGAAGCAATCGAAGACAAGCGGCTGCTCCTGCGGGTCACCGACCCCGTTCCCGGCTACCTCGCCTTGCTCGCCTGGGACATCGGTGACGGGCGGGCCAACGCGACCGTCGCGGGCTACCTGTTCTCCGAAAGAGCCTCGGCATATGTCGAAGCCGAACGGTCAAACTGGAAGGCCTGGCTTGATGATCTCTCGGTACATACGGCCTGAAGCGATGAGTTTGGCCGTTGCGCGCGGTCTGTACGGCATGACCCTGAGGAGTGGACCGGTGTTGGCGATCGAGACCCACGGGCTCGTAAAGGTGTTCGGCGACAACCGCGCCGTCGACGGGATCGACCTCGCGGTGCCGCGCGGCACCGTGTTCGGAGTCCTCGGACCCAACGGCGCCGGCAAGACGACCGCGATGCGGATGCTCGCGACGCTGCTCCTGCCCGATGGCGGAACGGCACGAGTGCTCGGCCACGACGTCGTCACCGAAGCCGAAGCAGTCCGCGGGTGCGTGACCATGACGGGCCAGTTCGCGTCCGTCGACGACGAGCTCAGCGGCCGCGAGAACCTCGTCCTCATCGCGCGCCTCTTGGGCTTCTCGCGCAAGGTTGCGCTCGCCCGCGCGAATGAATTGCTCGACGCATTCGGTCTGGCCGACGCGGCCGACCGGCTGGTGAGCAACTACTCGGGTGGTATGCGGCGCCGCCTCGACATCGCGGCCAGCATCGTCGTTGCACCCGAAGTGTTGTTCCTCGACGAACCGACGACCGGACTCGACCCCCGCAGCCGCAACCAGGTGTGGGAGATCGTGCGCGTGCTTGTCGCCGCCGGGACGACCGTCTTGTTGACCACCCAGTATCTCGACGAGGCCGACCAGCTCGCCGATCGCATCGCGATCATCGACCACGGCCGCGTCATCGCCGAAGGCACGAGCGGCGAGCTCAAGGCGCTCGTCGGCTCGGGCGCGCTGCACGTTCGTGTGCTCGATCCGGATCAACGGGAGGACGCGGCCCGCATCCTCGCCGATGTCCTCGGCGCCCCGATCCAGCTCGAATCGGATCCGGCCGCGCTGTCGACGCGTGCGTCCGACCCGGAACTGGTCGCCGTGGCGCTGGCGGAGCTCGCACGGACGGATGTGGCCGTCAACGAGTTCGCCCTGGGCCAACCGAGCCTCGACGAAGTGTTCCTGCAACTCACAGGGCATCCCGCTGAAGAAGAAACGGCTACCGAGGACGCAGCATGACCACGACCGCGAGCCCGAACATCGCCGTCGAGCCCGAACCGGTGCTCGCCGAAGCCACGCTGCGCGCCGCGCTCGCCATCCGAGAGCGGCCCGAGAAGCCGTCCGCGATCGGCGCGTCGTTCACGTTCGCGTGGCGCGCGATGCTCAAGATCAAGCACGTTCCGATGCAGCTCTTCGACGTGACCATGTTCCCGGTCATGTTCGTGTTGCTGTTCACGTACTTGTTCGGCGGCGCGCTCGCGGGATCGCCGAGCGAGTACCTGCAACAGCTGCTGCCCGGCATCCTGGTGATGGCAGTGACGATGATCACCATCTATACCGGCATGGCGCTGAACAACGACGTCCACAAGGGGATTTTCGACCGCCTTCGCAGTCTTCCGATCTGGCGGCCCGCAGTCCTCGTCGGGATGCTGCTCGCCGATGTCGTGCGCTACACGCTGGCGTCGATCGTCGTGCTCGCGCTCGGCATCGTGCTCGGTTTCCGGCCCGACGGCGGCCCGCTCGGCGTGCTCGCCGGTGTCGCGCTGATCCTGCTGTTCTCGTTCAGTTTGTCGTGGATCTGGACCGCGATCGGACTGCGCATGCAGACGCCCGAGTCGGTGATGCAGGTGAGCATGACGGTGCTCTTCCCGTTGACGTTCGCGAGCAATGTGTTCGTCGATCCCGACACGATGCCCGGTTGGGTGCAGGCGTTCGTACGCGTCAACCCGATCACCCACGTGACCACCGCGGCGCGCGAACTCATGCACGGTTCGGTCCAGATGGACGAGATCGGGATCGTGCTCGCGTGGTGCGTCGCGCTCGTTGCCGTCTTCGCGCCGCTGACGATGCGGCTCTACAACGCCCAGCGCTAAGGGCGCAGCATCAGGTCGCAGCGTTAGTCGTCGAGCCGGGCGGGCAGCCCGAAGAGCGGAAAGAGCGTCTTGGCGTCGAGGAAGAACGTGAGCTCGACGACCTTGTCGCCTTCCATCTCGACGACCTGCAACGCCCACGGCGCGTAGCCGCCGCCGGGGCTCGGTTTGTACTGCCCGAACGCGGGCCTGCCGTTGGCGCCTGTCGTCGGGACGAGCCGTGAGTTCTTGCACCCGATGCCGGGGCCGAGCCACCACTTGAAGACTTCGTCGCGGCCGCTGATCCAGAGCGCAAAGGGCGGCATCGACTGCATCGCGTCTTCGGCGAGCAAGCTCGTGAGCGATTCCATGTCGTACCGCTCGAACGCGTCGACGTAGCGGGCGAGCAGTTCCTGCTGCTCTTCGTCGAGTTCGGGTGCGGCATCGCCTTCGGTGATGCCGCGTTCCGCGAGACCGGCTCGCGCCCGTTGCAGCGCGCTGTTGACGGACGCGACCGACGTTTCGAGCAGTGCCGCGACTTCACTCGCCTCCCACCGCAACACCTCGCGCAGGATGAGTACGGCGCGTTGCTTGGGCGGGAGAAACTGCAGCGCGGCCACGAATGCGAGGCGGATCGACTCGCGTTCGACGGCCTGCTCGGCCGGATCGGCGTCGGCGCGCACGACCCGGGCGTCGGGCATCGGCTCGATCCACGTGCTCTCGGGCAGCGGCGCGCCGAGCGGCGAGTCGGTGGTGCCCGAGCCGCCGAGGTCCATCGGCCGGGCCCGGCGGTTGCTCGCTTTCAGCGCGTCGAAGCAGACGTTGCTCGCGATGCGGTACAGCCACGTGCGCAGCGACGAGCGTCCCTCGAAGCGATCCGAGGCGCGCCACGCACGCGTCAGCGTTTCCTGCACGGCGTCTTCGGCCTCGAATGGTGAGCCGAGCATGCGGTAGCAGTAGCCGGTGAGTTCGGCCCGGTGCCGTTCGAGCTGGCGCTCGACGCCGTCGCGATCGATCTTCGTGTCACTCATCTCCTGGGCACGGTACCCGCCCGGCCGGGCACAATGAACCCCATGGCTGTTCGGGCGCCGCTCACGGCAGCCGAGAGTGCACTCGCCACCGGCCGGTGGGACGAAGCGCGCGCGGCGTATGAAATCGCGCTGACCGGAGCGGAGACACCGGAAGCGCACTACGGCCTCGCTAACGCGCAGTGGTGGCTGGGGCAGAACCGCGAGAGCGTTGCCTCCTGCACCCGTGCGTATGCGCTGTTCCGAGCGGAAGGCAATCTCACCGGCGCGGTGCAGTGCGCGGTATGGCTGTGCATCACCTACAAGGCAAACTTCGCGAACTTCTCCGCCGCGAACGGTTGGATCGCGCGCGCGGAGCGCATGCTGGAAGGCGTCGACCGCGGCGCGTTGCATGGCTGGGTCGCGTTGGCGCGCGCCTATCGCATGCCCGACCTCGACTCCGCCGCGCGGCTGACCGATGAAGCCCTGGCGATCGCGCTCGCCGAACACGATGTCGATCTCGAGCTCACCGCGCTCAGTCAGAGCGGACTCATCAAGGTCGGGCAAGGGTCGGTCGTCGACGGGTTGACGCTCGTTGACGAAGCGATGGCTGCCGCGCTCGCGGGAGAAAGCACGAGCTTCGACACCGTCGCCTACGCGTGTTGCGACATGCTCAACGCATGCGAGCTGGCGAGCGATATCGAGCGCGCGTCGCACTGGTGTCGCGTCGCCGACGACTTCGTCGCGCGCTACGGCTGCCCGTTCCTGTACGCCGAGTGCCGCATCTTCTACGGGAGCGTGCTCGCAGCCCGGGGGCAATGGCGCGAGGCGGAGCGCGAGCTGGAGGCCGGCCTCGATATCACCGCGGGTGCGTGTCCCGGACTCCACGCGCGAGCGTGCACTCGGCTGGCCGACTTGCGCATCCGGCAAGGGAGGCTCGAAGAGGCCGCGCAACTCCTGTCGGAACTCGATACCGCGGTCGAAGCGGAGGGAGAAGTCGACGTGTCAATCGCTGCGCTGTCTCTCGCGCGCGGCGACGCGGCGGGCGCGAGCCATCACCTCGAGCAACGCATGCGGCAGCTCGCGGACCATCGCCGCGCCCAGGTCGCGGCGCTCGATCTCCTGGTCGATGCCGCGCTCGCAGTGGCCGATCTCGCCGCGGCGCAGGCGGCGGCGGCGCGACTCGACGCGTTCGTCGATCCGACCGCCGACGAGCGGACGGCAATGGTTGCCGTCGGCGCACGGGGGCGAGTCGCGCTTGCCGCGGGTGACCGCGACTCGGCCCGGGCTGATCTCGATGCGGCGCTGGCCTGTTGGCTGCGCCTCGAGCTGCCGTTCGAGATCGCACGCACCCGGCTCGAGCTGAGTCGCGTCGACGCCGCCACGAATCCAGACGTTGCGATTGACGGTGCGCGCCGCGCGCTCAGCGCCTTCGAGGAGCTCGGCGCGATTCGTGCCGCCGACGAGTGCGCGGCGCAGCTGCGCGCGCTCGGCGTCGTACCCCGCATCGGGGCCAAGGGCGTCGGGCAACTCACGGCGCGCGAGCAGGAGGTGCTCGAACTCCTCGGGCATGGACTCTCGAACCCCGAGATCGCAGCCCGACTCCACGTGAGCCGCAAGACCGCGTCCCACCACGTGAGCAACATCCTCGCCAAGCTCGACCTTCGCAACCGCGCCGACGCGGCCGCTTACGCCACCCGAGCCGTTCCGAGTCGCGACATGTGATGTCGCGGTTCAAGCCCGAATTTGGTCGTCGGGCGCGACATGTGATGTCGCGATTCACGACCAAAAAATGGGGCAGGTGCCCGATGCTTCTCCGGGCGGGGGAGCGCATCGTGACGGCATGACTGCTGAGACGTTCCAGATCCCGATCGAGGCCGCCGAACAGTACGAGGCCAACTTCGTTCCTGCCTTCTTCTCGCAGTGGGCGGCGCGGCTCTGCGTCGCCGCAGGCGTCGCACCTGGTCAGCGCGTCCTCGACGTCGCGTGCGGAACCGGCATCGTCGCCCGCACCGCGTCGGAAATCGTCGGCGCCGAAGGCGCGGTCGTCGGAGTCGATCTCAACGAGGCGATGCTTACGGTCGCCCGCCGGGTTGCACCCGACCTCGAGTGGCGTGCCGGCGACGCCGGCGCGCTGCCCGTCGACGACGCCGCGTTCGACGTCGTGCTGTGCCAGATGGGGATGATGTTCTTCCCCGACCGGCAACAGGCCGTTCGCGAGATGGCACGCGCGGCCCGGCCGGGCGCAACGGTTGCGGTCGTCGTCCCGAGCGCACTTGCCGCGCAGCCGGCGTACAAACCCTTCGTCGAGATGGCTGCCAGCCATGCTGGTCCCGATGCCGTGAAGCTCCTCAGCACCTACTTCGCATGCGGTGACGCCGACGAGCTCGTTGCCGCCATGCGGTCCGCGGGGCTCACGGACACGACCGTCGCTACCGAGATGGGCGTCATGCGCGCCCCGACGATCGACGATCTGGTGACGGCCGAGGTCGAGAGCACACCGCTCGTCGACCTGATCACGCCTGCCATCTACGACCGAATCCGGGCCGGCGCCCGCGACGTGCTGCAGCCGTTCACGAACCCCGACGGCACGTTGGCGGCGCCTTTCGAGTCCCTGATCGTGACCGCCCGGCGAAACCGGAACGAAAGGGTCTGATCATCCGCGACAATGGGGGGCATGGTCACGCCCGCCGAACCGGCCGACGACCCGCAACCGGCCGACGAGGTCTCACCCGACCCACACCCCCGCCTGCACCAGCTCGAAGCCGCCGCCATCGAAGCCGAGCTGCGAACGGGCAAGCGCGAGGAGTCGGTCGAGGCCGCGAAGACGCACATCATCATCCGCCTCGCGCGGATGTCGTTCGGGTTCATGCTCGTCATCCTCGGAATCATCCTGTTGCCGCTCCCCGGCCCGGGCTGGCTCGTGATCGCGGCCGGGCTCGTCGTGCTCGCGCAAGATTTCGTGTGGGCCGAACGCACGCTCGCCATCGTCCGCAACCGCTTGCCGCAAGACGCCGACGGCAAGATCGCGCCGAAGACGTGGATCATCATGGCCGGGATGGCGACGCTCGGAATCGCCGCCAGCCTCTGGTGGACGCTCCTGCGCTAGACGCATGGGTCGTTCGGGGGCCGAGCCTTCTAGGGTGCGGCCATGGAGCTGTGGTCAACGCGCATCCCCGAGACCGGAACGGTCGTCGCGCAGGCCGAGCGGGCCGAGCAGAACGGCTGGGACGGCATCACCTTCACCGACTCGCAGAACCTCGTCGGTGACCCGTTCGTGGCGGTTGCGCTCGCGGCCGCTGCAACCGACCGCCTGCGCTTCGCGACGGCCGTGACGAACGCGTTCACGCGCCACCCCGCCGCCCTCGCCAACGTCGCGGCGACGGTGCAGGAGACGTCGGGCGGACGGTTCGTGCTCGGCGTCGGGCGGGGCGACACTGCGCTGTTCCATCTCGGCCGCAAGCCGCAGAAGGTCGACGACTTCATCGCCAATGTCACTGACGTGCAGACGTATCTCGCCAAGGGCACGGTCGACTGCGACGGCTACCCGAGCCGCATGTTGTGGCTCGACCGCTGCCACCAACCGAAGGTGCCACTCGACATCGCGGCATCCGGTCCGCGCGTCATCGACTTCTCGGCGACGATCTGTGAGCACGTGACGCTCGCCGTCGGCGCCGACGAACAGCGGGTGCAGTGGGCGCTCGTCCGGGCGCGCGCCGCCGCGCGCGCAGCGGGGCGCGACCCCGACGAGATCTCGTTCGGCGCGTTCGTCAACGTCGGCTGCCATCCCGACGTCGACGCGGCTCGCGCGCTCATCAGCGGCACGGTCGCCGCGTTCGCCCATTTCTCGTCGATGCCTGGCTCGACGGGTGCAGGCCTTGCCGATGGCGACAAGGACGTCGTCGCCGAGGTGGGCCGCCGCTACAACAGCCTCGAACACCTCAGCAACCACGCGGCTCACACCGAACCGCTCACACCCGAGTTCGTGGACCGGTTCGCCGTGGTCGGTCCTCCCGCGGTGGTGGTCGACCGCATCCAGCGGCTCGCGGAGATGGGTGTCGACCGGTTCGTGCTCACCGGGGCAAGCTTTGGGTCCGACCGGGAGCATGCACGAACCGCCGAACAGTTGATGGTGAACGAAGTCATGCCGGCCCTGCGAGAGCGAGGCGCATCGTGAGCGACCACGACCTGATCATCCGCGGCGGCACCGTCGTCGACGGCACCGGTGCGCCCGGACGCACCGCCGACGTCGCGATCTCCGGTGGTGTGATCACCGACGTCGGCGCGGTCGCCGGTTCGGCCGGGCGCACCGTCGATGCCGACGGATTGTTGGTCACACCCGGCTTCGTCGACATCCATTCGCACTACGACGGTCAAGCCTCGTGGGGCGAGCGGATGATCCCGTCGTCGTGGCACGGGGTCACGACTGTCGTCGTCGGCAACTGCGGCGTCGGCTTCGCGCCGGTGCGCCCCGGCGATCACCAGCGGCTGATCGAGTTGATGGAAGGCGTCGAAGACATTCCCGGTGCGGTCCTCGACGAAGGTTTGGCGTGGAACTGGCAGTCGTTCCCCGAGTTCATGGATGCGCTCGCGGGCCGGCCGTTCGATGTCGACGTCGCGGTGCAAGTACCGCACGGCGCGTTGCGCCTGCACGTGATGGGTGAGCGCGGCGCCCGGCGCGAGCCCGCGACGCGCGACGACATCGACCGGATGGCCGCGATCGCACGTGATGCCGTCGCGGCGGGCGCGCTCGGTTTCTCGACCTCGCGCACGCTCAACCACCGCACGAGCCGCGGTGAACCGACGCCCACGCTCACTGCCGAGGCCGACGAGCTCGTCGGGATCGCCGAGGCCATCGGCACGACCGGACGGGGCGTGCTCCAGGTGGTCTCCGACTTCGGCGACGTCGAGGGCGAGTTCGGGATCTTCCGGCAGATGGCGGAAGCGTCGGGGCGCCCGCTTTCGTTCTCGCTGCTCCAGGTGCGCGGCCGGACGTGGCGCACGTTGCTCGACCTGCTGACGCAGGCCAACGCCGACGGTGTGACCATGACCGGCCAGGTCGCACCGCGCGCGGTGGGTGTGCTCTTCGGTCTGCAGTGCACGTTGAATCCACTCCTCGCGAATCCGGTGTATCGCGAGATCACCGGTCAGCCACTCGCCGATCAGGTGGCTGCGCTTCGTGACCCTGCGTTCCGGGCGCGGGTGTTCGAAGCCGCCGCCGCGCGTCGCGCGGACGGCGGGAGTGGCGGCGGAATGTTGCAGAGCTTCGACCGCATCTTCGAGCTCGGCGACCC
>JBEVDP010000287.1:0-5936 GCA_040513235.1 Acidimicrobiia bacterium
GGCCAGCGCCGCATACGAATTGAGCGCGCCGGATCCGATGCGCCACGCATACTGCGAGATCTTGTGGAGCGTCCCCGTCTCTCGCGGCCACAACTGGGCCAAGACGTCCTTGTGCTCCTCCAAGCCCGCGCCGAGCGCGCGGATGTACTCGGCGCGCTGCGCGTGGGTGAGGCGCGGCCACGGGCCGTCGTCGAACGCCTGTCGCGCCGCCGCGACTGCCCGAGCCAGGTCGTCGGGCGCCGCTTCCGCGACCGAGTAGTACACCTCTTCGTTGGTGGAGTCGATCACGTCGATGGTTGCGTCGGACGATGGTGCGACCCACTCGCCCCCAATGAAGAACCGATCGGCGTTCGACACCGGCGCTGCGGTCAGGGTCATGTGTTTCTCTCCGTCGTGCTGTAGCTCAGGGGTAGGTGCTTGATGCTGCCGTTGGTAATCGAGCTCAACCGTTCGATCGTTCCGGCGACCTCGAACGACTCCAAGCGCGTGAGCAGGTGCCGGAAGATCGTCTCCAGCTCCACCCGTGCGACGTGGGCGCCCATGCAGAAGTGCTCGCCGAATCCGAACGCGAGATGCGGGTTCGGCTTCCGGTCGACCTTGAATGCGAAAGGATCGTCGAACACTTCTTCGTCGCGGTTCGCCGACCCGAAGTAGAGCGCCACCATCTCGCCGGCCCGGATCGTCTCGCCGCGCAACTCGTAATCTTCCGTGGCCACCCGGGTGAAGTGGCTGATCGGGCTGGCCCAGCGCAGGATCTCCTCGACCGCATCGGGCAGCAGCTCGGGCTGCGCCCGCAGCTTGTCCCACTGGTCACGGTTCTCCGAGAACGCGAGCAGGCCACCGCTGATCGCGTTGCGCGTCGTCTCGTTGCCGGCCTCGACGAGGAGTTCACAGTACGAAACCAGCTGCTCATCGGTGAGCGGCTTGCCCTCGACCTCACCGTTGAGCAACTCGCTCATCAAGTCGTCTCGCGGTTCCGCGCGGCGCTCGTCGAGCAGCCGCTGGAAGTAGGCGTGCACCTCGCCCCGCGCCCGCTTGATCGTCTGACCGGGGGTCTCGCCGTCACGCTGGTACTCGGGATCGTCTTTCCCGATCACCTCGTTGGTCCAGCGGAACAGGTGCTCCCAGTCGGACGGCGGCACACCGAGGACCCACGCGATGACGCCGAGCGGGAACGGCGCCGCGATGCGGCCGACGAAGTCGAGCTCGCCCGAGGTGCCCGGGGCCGCGGCGTCATCGAGGATCTCGACTGCGATGCGCTCGATGTCGTCGCGCTGCCCGCGTACCGCGCGGGGGGTGAATCGCCCGTTCGCGACGCGCCGCACCGGTCCGTGCTTGGGCGGGTCGAGCATCACGACCATCTCCGACGGCGGCAGGACGACTCCCGCACGCAGGAGCGTGATGCCCTTCGCACTCGAGAAGCGCAGCGGCTGCTTCGCGATCTCGAGGATGTCGGCGTGCTTCGTGATCGCCCAGAACGGTTGCCAACCGTCGGGTGCGAAGTACGCGACCGGCGCTTCGGCGCGCAGCCGGGACCACGCGTCGTGCGGATAGCCCCGGCGTGCGTAACGCGCGGGGTCGATCAGATCGAGGACGTCGACGCCGGCTGTCATCGCGGTTCCCGAGGGAGGCCGAGGAGACGTTCGCCGATGATGTTGTGCTGGATCTCGCTCGTCCCGCCCATGATCGAGTTGGCGCGCGACGCGAGCATCCCGACGATCCACGCTTCGTCGACGTCGGGCGCGAGTGCCGCCACCGCCGTGTCGTAGAACCGCTGGCTCAGGCTCGCCCAGAACAGCTTGACGACGCTCGACATCGGCCCGATCTCGTCGCCCCGAGCGAGGCGCGCCAACGTACGCGCGTTGTGCAGCCGGAAGAGCTCGACGTCGATCCACGACCGCGCCAGGCGTTGGCGGACGAGAGGGTCGGCGAGCACGCCACGCGTCGCGCAGTCGGCGATCAGCTGACCCATCGCGATTTCGAGGAGCACTTGCTCCTTCCACACGAACGAGCCGCCGCGCTCGTTGCCGAGTGTCGTGTTCGTCACGCGCCAGCCCTCGTGCTCGGGACCGATCAGGTTCGCGACCGGAACCTCGACGTCGTCGAGGAAGATCTCGTTGAACTCGCTCTTGCCTGTGATCTGGCGCAGCGGGCGAATGTCGATGCCGTTCGCTGTCATCGGGATCGCGAGCATCGAGATGCCTTTGTGGTTGGGTGCGTTCGGGTCGGTCCGCACGAGCGCGATGGCCCAATTCGCGACGAGGGCGTACGACGACCACACCTTCTGACCGTTGACGACGTAGACGTCGCCGCGCTTCTCGGCGCGCGTCGTGAGGCCGGCGAGGTCGCTCCCGGCGCTCGGTTCGCTGAAGAGCTGGCACCACACGTCGTCGCCGGCGAGGATCCGCGGAATCCACCGCCGGCGTTGTTCTTCGGTGCCGTGCGTCATCAACGTCGGCCCGACGAGGCTGATGCCACCACGCGCGAGCAGCGGCGGCGCGCCCGCACGCGCCAGTTCCTCGTTGTAGATCGCGGTCTGCGCCGGCGATGCCCCGCGCCCTCCGTACTCGACCGGCCAGTGGATGGCGATCCAGTCTCCCGAGCGGAGCGTCCGGTGCCATGCCCGCAGCGTCTCGACTTCGTCGTCGGTCGTGGGCATGTCGACGGCGGGCGGCGGATGTTCGGTCAACCACGCGCGCAACTCGGCGCGGAACTGCTCGTCGTCCGCCGACAGCGCGCCGCGGAGCTCCGCGCGCTCGGGCACGACTGCTGTCACGGCTGTCCTCGGGGTGTGAACTCGAGATTGAGTTGCTCGACGCCGCGCAGCAGGTAGATGGGCGAGAACTCGTAGCGGCGCGCGCCGGCCGGACCGTGCGCGGCCTCGGAGATCGTGATGTCGCCCATGCGGTCCAGGGTGCGCTCCAGGCTGATGCGGGCCTCGGCCCGCGCCAGCGGCGCGCCCGCGCACGTGTGGATTCCGAACCCGAATCCGAGGTGGTGCCGCCCGTTCACCCGGTCGAGGCGGAGCTCGTTCGGCGCGTCGAACTGCCGCGGATCGCGGTTGGCCGCGCCGTTGAGCATCATCATCGTCGTACCCGCGGGGAGGTCGACCCCGTCGAACGTCGTCGACACGCGGGCCAGGCGGAACTGTGCGTGTAGCGGCGTCTCGAGCCGCAGTGTCTCCTCGATGAACGCCGGGATGAGATCGCGTTCCTCGCGCAGTCGCTGCTGGAGCTCGGGCCTCTCTCCCAAGAACCGCAGCATGGTGGTGATGAGGCGAGCTGTCGTTTCGCCGCCTGCCGCGAACAGGTTCGAGGCGATCAGCATGACGTCTTCGACGTCGGGCAACGTGCCGTCGGGAAACGTCGCGGTGGCCAACTGCGTCATGACGTCGTCGCGCGGCTCGCGTCGCCGGTCCTCGATGTAGACACGGAAGCGCTCGTAGAGGAACTCGAGCGGCTTGTGGGCCATGCCGCGCTGGCGCGTCGGACGCTCGTCTCCTTGCAACTCCTCGCGAAAAGCCTCGTGGTCTTCCTCGGGCACGCCGAGGAGGTCGGCGATCACGAGCAGGGTGAACGGGTTCGCGAAGTCGCGCACGAACTCGCACTCTCCGCGGGGCAGGATCCCGTCGATCTGCCGATCCGCGATCCGCCACATGAACTCCTCGTTCTCCTTGAGGCGCTTGGGCGTGATCAGCCGCATGAGCAGCCCGCGGTGATCCGTGTGGCGCGGCGGGTCGAACGAGGGCAGTTGGTCGCTGAACATCAGCCCGTCGCGGTGCTGCTCGATGATGTCGCTGATGTCGTCGCCTTCGAGGGGGACCGGCCACTTGCCGAACGGTCCCGCAACCGTGTTGCACGACGAGAACGTTGCGTGGTCGTTGTAGATCGCCGTCGCCTCCGCGAAGCCCGTGACCATGACGACACCGCGCCGTGGCTCGCGCCAGAGGGGTCCGTGCGATCGCGCGTACTCGAAGTAGGGGTAGGGGTCCTGCCAGACGGCCGGGGTTCGCAGGAAGTCGATCTCGTCGAAGTCGGTACTGCTCACCGATGCTCCAATCTCACGAGCTGCGGCCGAGGAGCCCGCGCTCGACGACGAGCACCGCCGCCTCGACGTCGGCCGCGGAGCGCTGCCGTGCGCCGAACACGCTCAAGAGCGCAACCAACACGACGGCTTCCATGTCGACGTCGCCGAAGCCACGCGGGGACAACCAGCGCGCCATGCGCCGCCGGCCCCAGTCGAAGATGGGCGCCGACTCGGTCCGGAGTTGCGGGCCTTGCAATGCGGCATCGATCCAGACGCGCATCATCCGCGCCTCGTTCATGTGCGCGATGTGGTAGCGACTGAGCCATCGGCGAAGCGTGGACCGACCCGCGGCTTCGTCGAGGGCCGAAATGTCGGGGATCTCGTTCACCGTTGTTCCCACGGTCTCGACAGCACGCGCGGTCAGCATCCGCGCGAGCTCTTCCTTGTTGCGGAAGTACCGGTAGAACGCGCCGTGCGAAACGCCCGCGGCCGCGACGAGATCCTCGACGCGCGTGCTGTGGTAGCCGCGTTCGACGAACACGTCGCGGCCCGACTTGAGCAGCGCGTCGAGCACGCGGCCGTTCGGCGCGTCCCGATCGATCGCGCCGGGCGGTTGGATCATTTCGAACATCTCCGACCCGGACTCGAGCGCGCGCGGCGGTGGGCCGTCGGGCTCGTGCACGTTCACGCCGTCGTGGATCCCGAACAGGGTGCGATGCATCACGTCGGTCACCGCGACTTCGATGTCGGGGCCGGGATAGCCGTCGGGCCGGACCGACCGGACCATGGCCGTGATGTCGAGGGTGCGGTTCAGGCACTCGAGGAGGAGCCGGAGCACGGGATCGAGGTGCCGGGGCGGCAGGGTCGTCGTCTCCAAGCGGGCGCGGATCCTCGTAACGCTTTCCTCGCCGGTGTGGCGGGCGACGGCGGCGAGTTGCTCGTCGCCCTCGAACGCATGGAACACCGGCTCGTACCGAGCGTGGATCTCGGCGAAGCGGGCCACCCACGCCCGCAGGGCTTCCCAGCCGACGAGGTCGGGAGTGAGCGGATCGAGCGCCTCGGTGGACGCACTGACCTGGCGGGCGACCTGGCCCGCGAGCTGGCGGAACACGTCTTCCTTGTTGGCGAAGTACTGGTAGAAGGAGACCCGCGAACACCGAGCCAGGGTCGTGATCTGGTCGATGCTGCACCCGCGGTAACCCGCTTCGGCAAAGGCGCGCAGCGCCGCGTCGAGAATGCGCTGCTGCGTCCGTTGCCCTCTGGCCCCGACCCGCGGATTGTCGGAGAATGGAGCGCGGCGGACAACCGACACGGCACCGTCGGGGCGCCCCGGTCGCTCGTGGTCGGCCATCCCGGCTCCTCCGGCAGTCGGTGATCCTCGCGTGACAATACCGTTAGTTTGTGCGGCATTGCCAAGGGGCGGCCCGTGCGGATCCACGCAGTCCGGTGGTACGTTGACTGACGCGGGTGTTAGCTAAAGCATCCGGGGGAGGTCGACATGTTGATCGACGACATGGTCCTGGTGAGCGTCGACGACCACGTAGTCGAACCGCCCCATCTCTTCGAAGGCCGCTTGGCCGCGAAGTACGTCGACCTGGCGCCGAAGTTCATCACCCGGGCCGACGGCACGAACGCCTGGCTCTACGAGGGCAACGAGATCTCGAACGTCGCGCTCAACGCCGTGGCCGGGCGGCCGCCCGAGGAGTACGGCATGGAGCCGACCGCCTTCTCCGAGATCCGGGCCGGCTGCTACGACATCGACGCGCGCGTCATGGATATGAACGCGAACGGCGTGCTCGGCTCGTTGTGCTTCCCCTCGTTCCCGCACTTCTGCGGGCAACTGTTCGCGCGCACCGAAGACAAGGACGTCGCGCTGGCGATGGTGCGCGCATACAACGACTGGCACATCG
>JBEVDP010000288.1:0-3247 GCA_040513235.1 Acidimicrobiia bacterium
ATCTCCATTACCGCCATCATCGCCGCGCCCGCTTCCTGCGATTCTGGGGCCGCGTGGATCTTTTCGGTGAGGCCGTAGAGTTCGACGCCGTCTTCGAGCGGGATGCCCAGCATGTCGGCGATGACGTACGACGGCATGAGTCCGGCGATGTCGGAGACGAGATCGCACTCGCCGCGCGGCTCGACGCCGTCGATGATGCGACACGCGAGCTCCTCGATGCGCGGCCGCATTGCTTTCGCGGCGCGCGGGATGAACTCGCGCGCCACGAGCTTGCGTAGGCCCGTGTGCACCGGCGGGTCCGCGGAGATCATCATCTCGTGACCGGCTACGTCGATCCCACCAGCGCTGTCGGGGATCATGATTCCCGGCCGCGACGAGAAGGTCGCCGAGTCGCGCCCCACTGCCTTCACGTCGCGGTGGCGCGTGATCGCCCAATACCCAGGCCCACCATCGGGCTCCTCGTGCCAGTGGATCGGATCGTGCTCACGGAGCCACGAGAACTGATCGTGAGGCTGGCCGTGCGCGAATGAAGCTGGAGAAAGGAGCGCGATCACGGGCGCGTCGCCGAGCGTGGTCATTGCGCGCGAGTCTTGCACGTCGTTGCGTTCAATCGGATCGGTGAGGCGTTCGGCTGGGAGGCGAGGTGGACGCGGTCGAGACCCAATATGTGAGGTCGGAGACGGGTTGGATCGCGTATCAGGTCGTGGGGTCGGGTCCGGTTGATGTCGTTGTCTGCCGACCCGCGCTGTTCTCGGTTGATCTCATGTGGGACGAGCCCACGCTTGCACGTTTTCTCGACGGTCTGTCGTCGTTCAGCCGGCATGTGTGGTTCGACCCGAGGGGCACGGGCGCGTCGGATCCGATCGACCAGGCCGAAGGGCGTCTCGTGGAGTCGTGGGTCGACGATGTCGTCGCGGTCATCGATGCGGTGGGCTGTGAACGAGTGGTGGTCCTCGGGCTCTGGGCGCCGGCGGCCGCGCTGTTCGCGGCGACCCATCCGGAACGGACCCAAGCCCTGGTGCTCGTGAACCCCAGCGCCCGCCTGAGCAGAACGGATGGGTATCCGGAGGGCCTTCCCGACGACGTCCTCGACGAGCGGGTGAAGAACGTGCGGGAGCGCTTCGGTACGGGGTGGTCGTTGCGGCGGCTGGCTTCGAGTTTGCAGGACGACGTCAGGTTCAGCCGTTGGGCGGCGCGTGCCGAGCGCCTGAACTCCCGCCGGGTCGACGTGGGCTGGCGGCTGCGCAACGTGTATGACGCGGATGTGCGACACGTATTGAGCGCCATTCGGGTCCCGACACTGGTCGTACACCGCTCCTCCAACGAGCAGTACGACACCCACGCCCGCTATGTCGCGGAGCACATCGCGGGGTCCAAGCAGGTCGAGTTGCCGGGCGGCGACGGGTTGTTCTTCGCGGGCGCTACAAAGCCCCTGCTGGATGCGATCGAGGAGTTCGTGACTGGGCGCGTGATGATCCGAGACGACAATCGCGTGCTCGCGACTGTGATGTTCAGCGACGTCGTCGGATCAACCGCGCAACTCGCTGAGCAGGGGGACGAGCGGTGGCGGGCCCTGCTCGACCGTCACGACACGGTCGTGCGTGACGAGATCGAGCGGTTCCGCGGTCGTGTGATCAAAACGATGGGCGACGGCTTCGTTGCCACCTTCGACGGTCCCGGACGAGCTTTACGATGCGCGGACGCGATACGCGGCGCCCTCGACCAGCTTGGTCTCCAGGTTCGGATCGGGCTCCACACCGGCGAGATCGAACGACGCGGAGCCGACATCGGGGGAATCGCTGTCCACATCGCTCAGCGCATCCAAGCACTCGCCGAACCCGGCGAGGTTCTCGCATCGTCAACCGTCAAGGATCTGGTCACCGGATCGGGCATCACGTTCACCGACCGCGGGTCACACCCCCTCAAGGGTGTGCCCGACGAATGGCGACTCTTTCGTACCGACGGACACGAGAGCCGATGAGTGCCGGTGCTGGCGTGGGAGCGGTGAGCCTGGTGCGCGCGCGCGACTCACAGCTACGGTGCGCGCATGGTGCGCATGCGACTCGAGCCTCAGGACGACTACCTCCACGCGGTCGAGACCGCGTCGAACTTCAACGAAAGCCGCTACTACAACTTCTTCGACCCCAAGGCCGGCATGGGCGGCTGGGTCCGTATGGGCAACCGGCCCAACGAGGGGTACGCCGAAATGACGGTGTGCCTGTACCTCCCCGACGGACGGGTCGCGTTCAATTTCAAGCGCCCGCGGATCGAGAACCACGATGCCCACGACGCCGGCGGATTGCGCTTCGAAGTGATCGCGCCCTACGAGGAGCACCGGGTCACTTACGACGGCAAGGTCTGTGTGCTCGCGCAGCCGCGCGCGATGGCCGACCCCAAGACTGCATTCCACGAGAACCCGCACATGTCCTGCACGATCGACCTCACGTTGCGGCGCGTCGGGCGGGCATGGGGCGGCGAACCCGAGTGGGAAGAAGGCGAAGCGAAGCCCGATCTCGATCCCGAGAAGATGTTCGCCCGCGGCCACACCGAACAGCACATGGCGATCACCGGGACGGTGAAGGTCGGCGACGAGACGTTCGAAATCACCGACGGACTCGGCTTGCGCGACCACTCGTGGGGTCCGCGCTTCTGGCAGAACGTCTGGTGGTACCGCTGGCTGACGGTCAACCTCGGCCCGAAGCTCGGTTTCGCCCTCACCATCTCGGGGAGCGAAGAAGATCCCGACGCCCGACGTGTCGGTGGATTCCTGTACGACGTCGACCGCTACGGCGACGACCGTTGGGTCACGATCCGCGACTGCAAACTCACGTCTGCGTATGACAACGAGTGGTTCCCGATCAAGAACCACGCAACAGTGACCACGGATGACCACGTCTACGAAGTCGACGGCGATGTCTGGTCGAACATCCCACTGCGCAACCGGCGCGAGGGCATGGTGACGCGGATCACCGAAGGCATGACGCGGTGGAACTACGGCGAACTGACGGGCGCGGGACTCTCGGAGTACCTCGACCAGGTGATCGATGACATCCCAGTCGGGACGAACGTCGACATCTGAACCCTCGGTCGCGGACCGACTGGTGGCGGTGCTCGAACCCGTCCTCGGTCGCGTCGCGATCGAGCAGCTCCAGCAGCTGAGCGGCGGTGCGTCCCGCGAGACATGGTCGTTCACCGCGGGCGGTCACGACCTGATCCTGCGGCGCGACCCGCCGGGCCGGCCCGGCGC
>JBEVDP010000289.1:0-3650 GCA_040513235.1 Acidimicrobiia bacterium
TGCCCCAGTGGAAGCCGCGGCCGGGCGCTTCGTACGCAGACGCGAGCGGCGAGCCGACCATCACGGCGTCGGCGCCGCACGCGATCGCCTTGGCGATGTCGCCCCCGGTGCGCATCCCGCCGTCCGCGATGACATGCACGTACACGCCGGTCTCGTCGAGGTGGCGGATCCGCGCACCCGCGGCGTCGGCGATCGCGGTCGCTTGCGGCACACCGATACCGAGCACACCTCGGCTCGTGCACGCATGGCCCGGACCGACTCCCACCAGCACACCCACGGCACCCGTGCGCATGAGATGCAGCGCGGTCGAGTACGACGCGCATCCACCGACGATGACGGGCAGGTCGAACTCACGGATGAACTTCTTGAGGTTGAGCGGCTGGCGCTCGGGGTCCTTCGACACGTGCTCGGCCGACACCACGGTGCCTTGCACCACGAGCAGGTCGAGATCGGCATCGAGCACGAGCTTGGCGTACTGCTCGACCCGCTGCGGCGTGAGCGACGCGCATGCGGTGAGGCCGGCGTCCTTGATCTCGCGGATGCGGACCGGAATGAGCTCGGGCTTGATCGGCTCGTCGTAGAGCTCTTGCATGCGCCGCGTCGACTTCTCCGCGGGCAGCGACGCGATCTCCTCGAAGATCGGCTCGGGATCCTCGTAGCGCGTCCAGAGACCCTCGAGGTTGAGGCACCCGATGCCTCCGAGGCGACCGATCTCGATCGCGGAAGCGGGCGACACCACGCCGTCCATGGCGGCCGCCATCATCGGCAGCTCGAAGCGGTACGCGTCGACCTCCCACGTGATGTCGACGTCTTCGGGATCGCGTGTACGCCGGCTGGGCACGATCGCGATGTCGTCGAACCCGTAGGCCCGGCGCCCGGACTTGCCGATCCCGATCTCGACTTCCACAGGGCCCTCCGACTCCGCGCGGTGGAATCACCGAGGTTAGCCCTCGGCCCATTGGAACTGGTGGTCCGACACCGTGCTAACGACCGTCGATGAGGTGCGCGAGGAACCCGGTGAGGATCCGGGCCGTCGCACCCCACACCGTCTCGTCGACCAACTCGTAGAAGTGGATGTCGAGATCGTTGCGCCACGTGTCCCAGCGCTCCTCGCGGAACACGCCGTCGGCCATCAATTCCGACAGGGGCACCTCGAAGACCCGCACGACTTCGCGCGGATCAGGCGTGAGCAAGGGCCGGCCCGCGAGAAAGCCGACGAACGGCGTGATCGTGAACCGCGAGGCCACGGTGCCGATGCCTTCGAGCCGGGCGACGATCTCGACCGCATCCGGGTCGAGCCCGATCTCCTCCCGCGCCTCGCGCAGGGCCGTCGCCCGCAGGTCGTTATCGACGGCGGGATCGTGCTTGCCGCCCGGGAACGCGATCTCGCCCTGATGAGACGGCATCGTGTCGGGCCGCTTCGTGAGGATCACCGAGACGTCGCCGTCGGCTTCGAACAATGGAATGAGCACGGCGGCCGGAACGCTCCCGCTCACGAGCGGAACCGCCGCGCCGACCGGCGCGATGAGCGCGAGGCGGGTGCGGACCTCGTCGAGGGTCAGGTGGCGATCGGCGGGTTCGATGTGGGCCCACGGGGCGGGCCGGCCGGGACGATACGAAGGCGGACGGGGAATTCGCTGTTGTCCGCCTCGGGGTGGCATGCGCCCACGGTACCGGGGCTGCGAGACTGCCCGCCTCGAAACGACAACCGGGGGAACACGTGGACTGGAACTTCGCGACCGTGTGGGAATCGGTGACCGACGCCATCCCCGATCGGGTGGCGATCGTGCAAGGCGAGCGGCGGCGCACGTGGACCGAGTTCGACGACCGCGCCGCCCGCCTCGCAACCGCGTTCGGCGCGGCGGGCTTGAAGCCGGGTTCCAAGGTCGCGTCGTACCTCTACAACGGCAATGAGTACCTCGAGGGCCTGTACGCGACGTTCAAGATGCGCGGCGTCGCGGTGAACGTCAACTACCGGTACACCGAAGACGAACTCGTCTACCTCCTCGACAACTCCGATGCCGAGGCGCTGCTCTTCCACGCGAGCCTGGGCGACCGCGTGGCCAAGGTGCGCGACCGGGCTCCGAACGTGCGCATCTGGATCGAAGTCGACGACGGCGGCCCGCACCACGATTTCGCGATCCGCTGGGAGGACGCGATCTCGGGCGCCGAACCGATGGACCGCATCACGCGTTCCGGCGAAGACATGTACTTCCTGTACACGGGCGGCACGACCGGAATGCCCAAGGGTGTGATGTGGCGCTTCGACGACTTGTGGGGCGTGCTGGCCGACGCGACGTACACGCTTGTCGGCGGGGCGAAGCCCGAGCGACCCGAAGACGTCGGTGCGGTCGCGAAGCAGATCGCCGAAATGCGCGACACCGCGCACCTGCCCGCGTCGCCGCTCATGCATGGAACCGGCGCCTTCTCGTCGTTCCAGTCGGTGTGGGCGGGTGGGCGCATCGTCACCCTCGAAGGCCGCCACTTCGACCCGCACGAGCTCTGGCGCGTCGTCCAGCACGAACGCATCACGCAGATGGCGATCGTCGGCGACGCGTTCGCCAAGCCGATGCTCAAGGCTCTCGAAGAGGCAGAAGCGCGGGGCGAGCCGTACGACATCTCGTCGCTCGGTCTCTTGATCAGCAGCGGTGTGATGTGGTCGTCCGAGGTGAAGCAGGGTCTCATGGCCCGGGGCAACTTCTTGTGCTTCGACTCACTCGGGTCGAGTGAGGCCGTCGGCATGGCGGCGTCGATCAGCGCACCGGGTGCCGAGCAGGCGACCGCGAAGTTCTCCATCGGACCCCTCGCGAAGGTGTTCAAGGAAGACGGTGACGAGGTGGTGCCCGGTTCGGGCGAGATCGGCATGGTCGCGGTCGGCGGCCACATGCCCGTCGGCTACTACAAGGACGACGCGAAGACGGCGGCGACGTTCCGAACCGTGAACGGCAAGCGCTGGTCGATGCCGGGCGACTTCGCGCGCGTCGAAGCCGACGGCTCGATCGTGCTTCTCGGCCGCGGGTCGGTGGTGATCAACTCGGGTGGCGAGAAGATCTTCCCCGAGGAAGTCGAGGAGGCGGTGAAGCTGCACCCCGCGGTGCACGACTGTCTCGTCGTCGGCCTGCCCGACGAGCGCTTCGGCGAGACGGTCACCGCGGTGGTGTCGCTCGTGCCGGACTCGAAGGTGACCGCCGAGGATTTGGGTGACTCACTCGAAGGGCTCAGCCGGTTCAAGCATCCTCGCCACTACGTCTTCGTCCCGGTTGTGGAGCGCGCCCCGAACGGCAAGGCCGACTACAAGTGGGCCAAGCAAACCGCCGCCGCCGGCGCTCCCTAGCGGGCTTCCCGCTCCCTAGCGGGCTTCCCGCTCCCTAGCGGGCTTCCCGCTCCCTAGCCAGACGTACCCGCGACGAGGGCGGCCCGGAGGCCGCCCTCGATCAGAACTGTTGTCCGAGAATCGGACTTACTTCTTGGCCTTGGTCTTCTCGGAGACCTTGGCGAGCACGTCGCGGCCGCTGAGGATCAGCAGGTCCTCGCCGTCGACCGTGATCTCGGTGCCGCCGTAATTCGAGTACAGGACCTCGTCGCCCTCAGTGACGTCGAGGGGGACGCGCTGGCCGGAGTCGTCGAGCTTGCCGTCGCCGACAGCCAGG
>JBEVDP010000290.1:0-7594 GCA_040513235.1 Acidimicrobiia bacterium
GTATCGCGGCTCCGAGCCGATCACGTGCTCCGCGCGCAGGCGGTCGAGGTCGGCGTCACTGCACCCCAACTCGCGTAACACCTCGTCGTTGTGCTGACCGAGCGTCGGCGCGGGCCCGGTCCACGGACGCGCAGGCCCGGCCGACATGCGCATTGGCCACGTCGGGTATTCATGCTCGCCAAGCAGCGGATGGGTGACGCGCTGGAAATAACCTCGGGCGCGGAGCTGCGGATCTTCGTTCGCGAGGTGCGCGAGCGCCATGACTGCCGCGGGAATGCCCTGGGTGCGCAATTCGGTCGCGGCTCTATCGACGGCACGCGTCGCGCACCACTCTGCTCGAGCGTGCGCGTCGAGCGGGTCGCGCGTGCGATCGACCGCGACCCAGGCATCGTCGCCCGCGCACTGGTACACGCCGCCATCGCCGCGCCGTCCGAGCAGTGTGCCCTCCGCCGAGTACCGAATCACCTGCTCGGCCGTCACCGCCGTGGCCACTTCCACGAGTGGGACTTCGACGAGTTGACCTTCGCCCGTCCGGGCCCGGTGATCGAGCGCGGCAGTGATGGCGAGCGCAACGTGTACGCCGGCCGTCGGATCGACGACGCCACCCGCGATGATCGGTGGGCCGCCCTCGTATCCCGTGACCCAGGCCATGCCGGTCAGTTGCTCCATCGTCTGCGCGAACCCAGGTCGATCGCGCCACGGACCTGTGAGTCCGAACGCCGGGATGCGCGCCATGATCGCGTCCGGCCGCAGCGCGCGGACCTGCTCGTAGCCCAGGCCGAATTGCTCGAGCACGCGCGGTGTGAAGTTCTCGACGATCACGTCGCTGCGGGCGACGAGACGCTGCGCGAGCGCGAGGCCATCCGGATGGCCGAGATCAAGGGTGATGCCACGCTTGCCCAGGTTCGCGGCGTGGAACAGACCCGACTTCTCGTAGAACTGCGCGTCCTTCTGCGGACGGACCGCGGCACTGAACCGAATCCCGTCGGGTCGTTGGATCGCTTCGACCTTCACGACGTCGGCGCCCATCGCCGCGAGCCAGGCCGTCGCAAACGGGCCGGCCCAGAATGCCGTGAAGTCGAGCACCTTCAGTCCCGCGAGCGGGCGTTCGCCGACGGCTTCTGTCTTGCCGCCCGCGCGCGCCGGCCACGGTGCGGCCGCGACGCCGGGCGCGGCGAGCGCGCGGTCGCCAGTGCCGTGGAATCGGAAGGGCGCACGCGGCCGGATCCATTCCCTTCCGGGCTGGCGGACGAAGACGTCGCGCGCGGCGAGATGGTCGAAACGGGGCAACTCCGCGCCGTTGCCGACGATCGTCGCGGGCACGCGCGCGTCGACACAGGCGGCAACGACTTCGTCGGCCGGACGCGCCTTCGTCCACGTCCGCAGGATGCCATTCACCTCGTCAGCCCGCATGCCTCGGCCGAGCATCGTCGTGAGTTCGTCGTCGGTCGCGAGATCATCGCGACCCATCACGGTGCAGAGTGCGAGCCACTGCTGCGTCGTCACCGTGGTGATGCCGACGTAGCGGTCGTCGGCGGTCGGTTCGTTACCTGGGATCATCACCCACCGGAAGGTCACCGGCCGGCCGCCGGGAAAGCGGGTCATGATCGTCGGCACCGTCATGAACGTGAGTTGCATGGCCTCGAGCATCGACACGTCGACGTGCTCGGCAACCCGAGTGCGCGACGCCCGCCACCACGCGGTCGCCGCGCCGAGCGCCGCGAAGGCGCCGGTGACGTACTCGCCCAGGCGGCCACCGACGGTCAGCGGAGTGCGGTCGGCCAATCCGTGGCCCGACAAGCTGCCGCTGCGCGCTTGCAGCACCTCCTCGGGAAGATCGAGACCGTCGTCGGGACCACCGTGTCCGACCGGCGTGATCGAGACGGTGACAGGCGGGGCGGGCCCGGTGACGTGACCCGGCTCGCCGACGAGCACGATCTCGGCGTGCTCGACGAAGGCGGCCGCATCGTCGGTCTGGCGCTGCGACGTGCGCAGGTATTCGAACAGCACGTCATCGACGGGCTCGGTGAACACCACGTCGGCGCCGAGATCGGTGAGTAACTTCGCGCAGTAGGCGCCGGCGATACCGCGCGTGAGATCGACGACCCGCAGTCCTTCGTAGATCACGGGAGAAACAGAGGGATCACGGGCGGAACACCGGCACGACGACCGACCGATCGGGCACGGTCGGGAACGAGAGCGGGCGGAAGTCGACGACGAGCGGCAGGTCCGCCACGAGGGCCTCGGCCTCGATGTCGACGACGTACGTGACGATGCGCACGAACGGATCCTCGTCGACTGCAACCAAGGCCGTCACGAACGGCACCTGCTCCGCGAACGCGGGCAGGAACGGACGCCGCACGACGGTCCACGAGAACAGTGTCCCCCGGCCCGACAACACGACCCACTGCAGCCCACCGCCGCATTCGGGACACACAGGCTCGGGATACCAGACGTACCGCGCGCAACGCTCACACTGAGGGACACGCAGCTCGCCGGCCGCGGCGCCGGCGAAAAACGGCGCGGTCAACGGGTCGTCGACATCGGGAAGCGGAAAGTCGGCGCGCGTTATCGCCACGTCATCGATCCCGCGTCAGCACGAGCGTGGTCGCCATGTGTCCGGTGTAACCGCCGTACACTGCAACGCCGCAATCGGAGACCTGCGCCGCGGCCGCGCCACGGAGTTGCTTCACACATTCGACGACGTGCGCGATGCCGAGCACGTAGGCGTGCGACAACAAGCCTCCATGCGTGTTGAACGGAAGTTGCCCGCCGTCGTGGTGCAGCGTCGTGCCTTCGACGAAGGAGCCCGCCTCCCCTTTCGAACAGAACCCCATGTCTTCGATCTGCATGAGGCTCACGACGGTGAACGGGTCGTACACGGTGAGGACGTCGACGTCGGCTGGTGTCAGCCCGGCCATGGCGAACGCGGGCGGCGCCGCGAACACCTGGGGCGTGCTGGTGAACGCCCGTTGCTGCGACCAGTGCGTGCCGCTTCCCGAATATCCCTCGCCGACCCCGGCCACCACCGCCGGCACGTGCGGGAGATCGCGCGCCCGCGCCACACTCGTCGTCACATACGCGGCGCCACCGTCCGAGATCAAACAGGAGTCGAACAACCGCAGCGGGTCGGCCAGCACTGGCGACGCGAGGTAGTCGGCCACCGTCATCGGGCGGCCGTGCATGACCGCATCCGGATGCAGGTTCGCATGGCGGCGGCACGCGACTGCGACCGCGGCGAACTGCTCGGGGGTCGTACCGAACTCGATCATGTGGCGCCGCATGATGCTTGCGAAGTACACCGGCTGCGGGAAGTACCCGAACGGGACCTCGAGGTTCTGCTTCAGTGACTGCGCGGCGTGTACCTCACCGGGCCCGCCGGTCATCTCCGAGCGTTGTGTGGCCCAGGCAACCGGGAACACGTTCACGACGCAGCGTGCCCGTTTGGCCCGGATCGCCTGCGCGGCGAGGTAGGGCGCGGTCGCGGCCCACGCCATCCCGCCGCCCCATGGTGACGTCCAGAGGTCGTGGTCGGTGCCGAAGTGCTCGTGGAACGCGGCCGCGTCGAAGTCGGGGAACGCACCGGACCACGTGAGTCCGTCGATGTCGGCGGGTTCGAGACCAGCGTCGGCGATGGCGCGTTCGACCGCTTCCGCGCCGATCTCACGCGCGGTCCGGCCCGATGCCTTCGTATACGCCGTTTCGCCGATGCCGACGATCGCGACCTCTCCACACACGTCGTCGAGGTCGGAGGCGCGTCCCCACGTCACGCACCGGAACGTACCGTGCGCTCTACACCCTTGCGAGTTCCGGCACCCCGCGCGCGATGTACAGCACACACCACGGCGTCGCGTCCGCAAGCCGCACACTGGCACCGTCGAGCACCAGCCGGCCGTCGGCGAACCTCGGGCACGTGCCGACGGTGCAGTAGTCGAGCTCTCCAGCCTTGAGCCGTTCGAACAGCGTGAGGAGGTCGTCGGTCGGTGCGACGAGTTCCGACAACGGCTCGCCGAGGAGATCGGCGACGGTACGGCCCATCACGGCACCGAAACCCTTACTCGCGGCGTGCAGACGTTGATCGAGATCGACGATCGCGACTGGTTGGTCGTCGTCGAGGCGCGCGTTGAGCCATTCGGTGTCAGGTAAGTGGCCCGCAGTGTCGAACACGTCGGCGAGTTCGCGCCGCAGACCGGATCGGAGCTCCCACGCCGCGCGGGCAAGATCGGCGCGCTCGATCGCGTTGGCGACGCGCGCTGCGACACGAGTCACGAAATCGAGGTCGTCAGCGGAGTACGGCCGGCCCGGTGTATCCCGAGCCGCCGAGAGCGCGCCTCGCAACTCACCGCGGGCAAGGATCGGCACACTGATCGCGCTGTAGAACCCGCACACCGAGAGGAACTGGTGGAACTCGGGCGGCAGCAACGCGCGGATGTCGCGTTGCGGAACCTGCGGGATGAGCACCGCCTCGCCACCGTATCCCACGCGCTGGGCGTACGCGGGCTCTCCGAGCTGTTCGGGTCGCAACATGGCGCTCATCAACGACGCGCGCTTCGGGCAGCGGTGATCAAACGCTTCCAGCCGCATCGTGCCGTGAGGATCGCAGCAGTGCACCGCGACCGCGTCACCGAGAATCGTCGCGACGAGCTGCGTCGCGCGCGCTTCGATCACCATCGCGTCAACGAGCGTCGCCTCGGCCATATCGTCGAGGATGCCCAATGCGCAGGCAGTCGTCAGCGTCGGCTCCAGCGTCACGCGCCCCTCGGGCTCAGGCGCCCGCCCGAGCGCACTTCGTTGAGCTTGGAAGCGCGCCAAAGCCGCGTCGCTGATCTCGTAACCGGCACCGACCCTGACCGCGACGAGCTGCCCCGTACGGACCCAACGGTACGCGGTCTGGTAGTGCACGCCCAGACGCCGTGCTGCAGTCTTCAGGTTCACAGAGCCCCCATCGGTCGGTTACCCGCACGTCAGCGTCTGACCCCCAGGAGACGGGCGAGCTACCTTTCCGCGACCCAGTGCGAAGGAGTCCCCCAGAATGCGCACGTCCCCCAGCCTTGCGTTAACCGGACGGAGTGGTTGTTCCCCGTCTCGCGCACGATGACACTCGCGATCGGAAACACATTTTGAGCGCCTTCACGAGCGCACAAGCGGGCGGCGTCGTCGACTTGATGATCGGGCTGCCCGCGCCCCCCGCCGAGCAGGCGGAGAAGTACCAGCGCTACCTGTCGCAGCTCCGTGACCGCCAGTCGAAGGAAGACTTCACGTTCCCGGCTCAGTACATGTTCAAGAACGTGCCGGAGTTCGCGGATCTCGACGACCCGGTGGCCACGCTGGTCGGCGAGATGGATCGTCACAACATTCGCTGCGGAATGTTGAACGTGGCAACGAGCCTCGAGGCGCGCGGAGCGGTGGCCGAGCACCCCGACCGGTTCATCGCGAGTTGGGATGTCGACCCCAACCGGGGCATGGACGCGATCCGCGAGGTCGAGCAGGCGGTCGAGCAGCTCGGCGTGAAGTCGGTGCAGGTGTTCCCGGCGGGGCTCACGCCACAGGTGCCGATCAACGACAAGAAGATCTACCCGCTCTACGCGAAGTGCGTAGAACTCGACATTCCGATCTTCGTCAACGCGGGCGTGCCGGGGCCGCGGCTGCCGATGGCATGCCAGGACGTCGCGCTGATCGACGAGGTCTGCTGGTACTTCCCCGATTTGAAGTTCGTCACCCGGCACGGATGCGAACCGTGGACCGACCTCGCGGTGAAACTGCTGCTGAAGTGGCCGAATCTCTACTACTCCACCTCGGCATTCGCGCCGAAGCACTATCCGAAGGACATCATCGACTTCGCGAACACGCGCGGTGCCGACAAGATACTGTACGCGGGCTACTACCCAATGGGGCTCACGCTCGAGCGGATCTTCACCGAGCTGCCGAACGTCCCGTTCCGCGATCACGTATGGGCGGGCTTCCTGCGCGAGAACGCGTTGCGGCTGTTCGACATGAAGCCAGACGCCGCCGGAGCCGACCGGAGGGGACGTGGAGCGCAGCGTCGATCCATGGTGATGCCTTCGTGAGCGCGTACGCGGACGCGAAGGCAGCGGGCGTCGTCGACACCGCGGTTGGCTTCCCGAAATCGCGCGAAGAGATGTACGAGTTCTACGGCTTCATCAGGAAGGGCACCCACGACAAGGCGACCCAGGGTGGCGAAGGCGAACTCGAGTTCCCGGCCGGCTACATGTTCCACAACCCGCCGCGCTGGAGTGCCGACGAGATCGACGACCCTCTCCACATCTTGTTGATGGAGATGGACCACCACGGGATCGCGCAAGCGATCGTCGGCGTCGAAGACGACGTGGGCAAGCGGGCGGTCCGCGACATGCCCGACCGCTTCTTCCCGAGCATCGGCATCGACCCCAACGACGGCATGGATGCCCTGCGCAAGATCGACAAGTACGCCGACGAGTTCGATCTGCGGTCGGTGGGCGCGTTTCCGTCGGGCCTGCTGCCTCAAGTGCCGCTGAACGACAAGATGTTCTATCCGATCTACATGAAGTGCATCGAGCGCGACATTGCGTTCTGCTCGACTGCGGGCGTCCCCGGACCCCGCTTGCGCTACGCCCCGCAAGATGTTGCGCTGATCGACGAGGTGTGCTGGTTCTTCCCGGAGCTCAAGTTCGTGACGCGGCACGGCTGCGAACCGTGGACTGATCTCGCAGTGAAACTGTTGTTGAAGTGGCCAAATCTGTACTACTCCACGACCGCGTTTGCGCCGAAGTACTACCCGGCCGACATCATCGACTTCGCGAACACCCGCGGCGCCGACAAGGTGATCTGGTCGGGCTACTTCCCCGCCGGCCTCACGTTCGACCGCATCTTCGATGAGATGCCCAACGTGCCGTTCCGCGACCATGTCTGGCCCAAGTTCCTGCGCGAAAACGCGCAGCGCGTGTTCCGGCTGCCCGCGGCATGAAGGGCTTCACCAAGAGCGACAACGCCGCGTTCGACGCGGCGCGCGAGCAGTATGGCGCGATCGACACGATGATCGGCTTCCCCGCACCGCGCGAGGAGCAGGCGAAGCACTACGACTTCATCCGCGCGCAGACGCACGATTCCGACAGCCAAGAGTGGGAATTCCCCGCGCAGTACATGTTCAAGGGCGTCCCCCACTATGACCGCGTCGACGATCCCGTCGACATGCTCGTCGCGAAGATGGACGAGCACGGGATCGCCAAGGCGATAACTGGCTTGCCGATCGAAGGGAATCCGAAGATCGCACTCGAGCGTTACCCCGACCGGTTCTTTTCGTCGTGCGGAGTGGACCCGAACACCGGCATGGACTCCGTGCGCGCACTTGATACGGCGGTGAAGGTGCACGGCGCGAAGGCGACACAGTGCTGGGGCACCGGGCTGATCCCGCAGGTGCCGCTGAACGACAAGAAGATGTACCCGATCTATGCGAAGTGCGTCGAGCTCGACATCCCGATCTTCGTGTACGCGGGAGTGCCAGGGCCGCGCATCCGCTTCGAGCCGCAATACGTCGGCTTGCTCGACGAGGTGTGCTGGTTCTTTCCCGAGCTGAAGATCATCACACGCCATGGCG
>JBEVDP010000291.1:0-4511 GCA_040513235.1 Acidimicrobiia bacterium
GCTCACCCGCCTCGTCGAGCACGACTTCGCGGAGTGGAAGGCGCTCGACTGGATGGAAGTCGATGGCGAAGGCCATTGGCGCTTACCCGACCACCGCGAGCGGCTGCCGGTGATGTACACCCTCGAAGCGCGCAAGTAATTGGTCCTCGCACTCCAGAATCCGGAGTGCGAGGACCAAACACTCCGTTCAATCGCAGCCGCTGCCTTCGGGGGGCGGGCCGAGGGCGAGGTCGGCGAGCGTGAGAACGCCGCGCTCGGAGCCGACCGACAGCGACGTCGACTCGGCTACTGAGACCGCCGAGCGAATCTGCCCGTCGATGACCAGCACGGCCGCACGCTTGCCGACGACGATCGAGAAGTCGATCGGACCACTGGTGTCCAGGTTCGACGGCAGCTCCTCGATCGTCGCCGCGCCCACGTCGTCGCCGATGGTGTCGGTCGACGACCGGGTCACCTCGCCGTCGATCGCGAGCACTGCGACCGCGCTTTCCGTCGCAGCGTTGTCGCGCATGCGGAACGAGACGCCGATGGTGTCGCCGGCCGGCACTTCGAGCGAGCCCGACAGCGCGAAGCACGAATCCGTCGTGAGCTGGAGCGAATCGTCGACCCGGTCGGTGCCGTCGTCTTTCCATTCGGCCATGCCCGGCCCCACCGTCCACGACGTCTGATCCGGCTGCTCCACGATCGGCGTCCAGCGCTCGTCGACATCGGGGTCGAGGACCGAATCTGCGATCGAGTTGAGGTACGACACCTTCCCCGCGGAGTTTTCGAACACGCGGGTGTAGTTGTCGGCTACGTACGACTCGAGCACCGTGCCTTGCGGCGCCGGCCGTTCGACTTCGAGATAGGCCGACGACGGCGAGTCTTCGAGGTCGTCGGCGAACCACTCGTCGGTGTCCGGGAGGATGTACTTGTCGCTCGTCTCGCCGAGGTACACCTCGCCGGCGAGGAAGCTCACCCAGATGAAACGGGTCGCGGAGAAGCGGCGATAGTCGAGGTACGGCCACGGCTGATTGGTCGACGCGAGCAGCGGGTCGCCGTTCTCCGACACGAGGTCGAGCACCGCTTGGACCGACTTCGTCGCGCCGCCGCGATTGGCCTCGAACTCCGCGGCATGCGCATCGACCGTCGTGAAGCGGCTCGTTCGTTCGATGGCATCGACGAGGAAGGTCGGGCCGGACAGCCAGATCGCGAGCACCGTCGCGACCAGCGGCCATGCGTACGCGAGACGCGGGCGCTCCCGGCCCGCGAACACAACCCGGTACGCGTGCCCGGCAAGGGCCGCGCCCATCAACGCGGTCGGGGCGCTCGTCACCGCGAACTGGTGCGACGAGTAGCGCTGGTTGAGGATCATCTCGAGCCACGCGCCGACGAACCATCCGAGCAACACGAGATGGAAGCACCGTTGGACACGGTCCATCCGCGACCAGAAGCTCAAGACGGCGAGGATGAACGCAACGATCAAGAGCGCGGCACCGGATCGTTCCTGGTAGTAGAGATAGAACGAGTCCCAGCCGAGTGCGAGCTGCTGGCCGAACGAGCGTCCGGTTCCGATGCTCATGTACCGCGCGTGCACCCACCAGCCTGACCAATACTCGTTCAGGCTGCCGCGCAGGAAGTACCACGGGATCGGCGCGATGAGCGCGACCGCGCCCGCGCCGACCATCCACACCGCGTTGCGGCTCGGGCGCTCCTGCTCGCGTTCGCGCAACGTCAGCACATACAGCGCGCCGCCACCGATCGCGGCCACGGCGAAGGCGGTGGTGAGTACGTTCTGGACGGCAATGCCGACGAGGAGCCCGGTCGCGATCGAACTCCATCGGGCCCGTTTCTCGGTTGCCCACGGCCACGCCGAGAAGGTCAGGGTGAACGCGGCCGCAAGCAGCGCGATGTTCATGTTCCGTGCGTACAGGACGCCCGAGTAGTCGGCACCGCTCAGTGCGAAGTGCACGAACACGACTGCACCCGCCGCGATCTGCAGTTCGCGGATCCCGCCGGTGAAGCCCGCGGTACGGGCGGCGGAGAATCCGAGCAGCAGGCTGATGAGCGTGACAACGAGGGAAATGCCGATCCAGAAGGCGTCGGAGCCGGCGATCCGCATCACCACGTCGTAGACGAACGGTTCGAGAATGCCCTTGTTGTGAATCGCGTTCTGGTAGTAGGTGCCGCCTGCGGCCTGCGTGCGCTCGACGACGACGCGCATGAATTGCGGGTCCCAATTCGCGACGCGCAGCGAGTTGCCGACGACGGGCGCAAAAGCGACGACGCTCAGGACGACGATCGTGACCCAGCGAACGACGCGTTCGATGGCCCGAGGCGCGTGTTCGCGAAGCGTGTTCACGCTTGCGCTCCGACCGGATCGTCGTCGGGCTCGGTGTCGGGCTTGTCGCGTGAGATCTCGGGGCCGGGGATCTCGTCGTCAGTGATCTCGTCGTCGGGGATCTCGTCCTCGTCGACTTCGTCAGTGGGCTCTTCTTCACCGCGGTGCCGGCGCCAGTGGATGAACGCGTCGATGCCGATCGCGATGCACGCGATGAGCATCACCGAGGTGCGCCCGAGCGGACCGACAAGGTGGCGCCCGACCTCGACCGCATCGCCCGCGTAACTCACGTAGATGTCGACGAGCGCGCTGACGAGTCCGGCCGCGCCGAAGATCACGAGGGCGCGCCGTCCGCGGTCGAGGAGCGCGACGCCGAGCCCGAGCACTGCCATTCCGGTCCAGATGAGGAAGCTGCGGTTCGATTCCGGACTGCCGAACGGGCCGAGGGGCCGGGTCGGGAGCCGCTCCCGCACATTGAAGGTGTCGTAGCTCGGCAGGTTCGCCTTCAAGTGCTGCGGCAGCTCGTCCGAAATCCGGTCGTACCACCACGGGAACTCGACGGCGAGCGACAGGAGCAAGCGGCGCCGACCGGGGCCCTCGGCCCACTCCCGGTACTCCTCGAGTTCGGGGTTCTCGAGGAACGACTCGGGCCCGTCGGCCCACGAGTCGCGGCCAGTGCGGGCGCGGAGCGCGTCGCTCATCGGCATGCCGCCGTCGACGAAGAAGTCGGTCATGTCGGCATCGGGGAGCATGCGTATGCCGATGTTGTTGTTCAACGGGTAGCGGTTGCGGTCGGCCGCGCTCTCCGACACGACGACATAGCCGGAGAGCAGTATCGCGATCCCGGCCCCCCAAAGCAGGCGGCGTTTGGTGGTGCGGTCGGTGCGTCCCCAGATGCCGACGGCGAGTGCGACCGGCACGACGACTGCGAGCACGGGGGCCACGTTCCCGTCACGCGTGAGGAGCCACGCAGCGGTCGCAACCCACGCCAGCCGGACGCCCTTGGGGGCATATACCGCAGCCCACCACCATGCCGCGATCATCAGGATCGCGAGGGAGAGGTAAAGCGACTCCGACAGGATCTGGGTGTTCCACTGCGCGAACCGGGGCTGCACCGAGAGGAGCATGAACAGAATAATTGCGAAGATCTGCGCAGTTCGGGCACGCAGCGTGCGGAACGCGACGTAGCCGAGCGTCAGAAACGAGGCGCAATAGAGGCAGGTTTGCGCCACGACGGCGACGGTCGTACTCCGGGCGACCGACCAGAGGAGGAGCGGATATCCGATCGGGCGCTCGTCGAAGTAGAACGACGGGTGAAACGGACCCTTGGTGGCGACCTTCGTGAAGGAGAAGGCGTCCGGGAAGGACTTCGGAAAGTCGCTGCGCCAGGGCTCGCCCAGCACGCGCACCAGGAACAGACCGACTGCAAGTGCGCTGAGATAGAAGAGGAACTGCGGGACCGCGCGGTCGCTCGCCGGTTGCTGCTCCTCCTCGCTTTCTCTCGCCACTTCCCCCGGCTCCCTGTGCGGCCGCTCGACCTGCGGCTGCGCCTCGTGCATCGTATCGGCGCATCGGGGCGAGGCTGGAAGCGGCGAGTAGCGGGTTCGGGGCTCAGACGGCTAATATCTTGTGGCTCCCAGGGCGCCCGGAATTCCGAGCCGGCTGCGACCGAGGACCACTTCAGATCACTCAAACCGAGGCCCACGCAGGCCCCCGAGAGAACTCGGCCCGGAACCGCGTGGCACAACCGAAGCACGCGCTCCGCCGGGTTTGCCCGAGCGGAGCGTTCGCGTGAGCACCTCCACTCCCAACGCCACGTACGAGGGACAACCGATGGCCAACAAAGGGATCCTGGGGCGCAAGCTCGGCATGACCCAGGTCTTCGACGAACAGAACCGGATGATCCCGGTCACTGTCGTCGAAGCGGGTCCGTGCCGCGTGGTCCAGCTCAAGACCCCCGAGCGCGACGGCTATGCCGCTGTCCAGCTCGCGTTCGGCGACACCAAGCCCGCGCGCTTGAGCAAGCCCGAGCTCGGACACTTGAACGCGGCCGGGGCACCCGCCGCGAAGTACCTCGTGGAGCTCCGGGTCGACGACCTGTCGAACTTCGAGGTCGGCCAGATGATCAAGGCCGACGTGTTCGCCGCCGGAGAACGGGTCGACGTCACCGGCATCTCCAAGGGCCACGGCT
>JBEVDP010000292.1:0-4273 GCA_040513235.1 Acidimicrobiia bacterium
CCGCAACTTCGTCAATACCGATGCGAAGCGCGTGCTCGAACAGGTCGTCGGGGTGCTGGATGTCGTACAGCACCCCGAGCCGGATCAGGAGCGCACCGTTGGTCATCGGCGGAACATAGCTCGTACCCTCTGCCCATGCTCCGAGAGGACATCGATCGCGTTGTTGGCGATGCCATCCACGCGGGGTGGGAGCGCTTGCTCCGACTGGGCGCGATCGGGCCGCGGCACCGGAAGGCGCAGAACTTCGCACGGTTCGGCGCGGGCAGCATGATCGCGTTCCCGTCGACAGTCGTGTACGGCGAGCAGCGCATCGAAATCGGGTCGGGCACGACCATCGGGCCACTCGCGAGCATCAGTGCGGGTATGCCGTCGCAGATGTATGACGCGGGCGCGCCCATCATCACCATCGGCGATCGTTGCATGCTCGGGAAAGGCATCGGCATCGTCGGCCACGAGCGCATTGAGATCGGCGACGACATCTGGACGGGCCACTACGTGTACATCACCGACCAGAACCACGGCTACGAAGACGTCGACCAGCCGATCGGCGTGCAGATGTGGACCAACGAACCCGTGTGCATCGGTTCGGGGTCGTGGCTGGGGCACGGGTCGATCGTGCTGCCCGGCGCGCGCATCGGTCGCAACGTCGTCGTCGCCGGCGGCGCGGTCGTGACTGCGGGCGAGGTACCCGACTTCTCGATCGTGGCCGGCGTGCCGGCGAAGATCGTGCGCCGCTACGAACCGGGTTCGGGCTGGGTGTCGGTGAATTCGAAGCGGTAGCCCATTCCTGGCTCGGTGATGAAGTAGCGGGGACGCGCAGGGTCCGGTTCGAGCTTGCGCCGGATGTGTGCCATGTGCACGCGGAGGTAGTTCGTCTCGGTGCCGTATTCGGGACCCCAGACCTCTTGCAGGAGCTGGCGTTGCGCGACGAGCTTCCCGGCGTTGCGCACCAAGACCTCGACCATGTGCCACTCGATCGGTGTGAGCTTCACGTCGGATCCGTCGCGCTCGATGCGCTTGGCCACGAAGTCGACGGTGAAGTCTGGGGTCGTGACGATGGGTTCTTCCGCCGCAGGCACGACGCGCCGCAACGCCGCCCGCAAGCGCGCGAGCAACTCGCCCATTCCGAACGGCTTGGTGACGTAGTCGTCGGCGCCCGCGTCGAGCGCAGCGATCTTGTCGCGTTCGTTCTCGCGCGCCGACAGGATCACGATGGGCACGTCGGTCCAGCCGCGCAGCCCTTCGATGACCTCCAGGCCCGAGATGTCGGGCAGCCCGAGGTCGAGGACAACCAGGTCGGGACGATGGCGGGCTGCGAGTTGCAGCGCGATCTCGCCGGTCCCGGCCGCGTCGACCGCGTAGCCGCGCGCCTTCAGGTTCGTCACGAGCGCACGCAAGATCTGCGGCTCGTCGTCGACGACGAGCACTCGGGTCATGGCCTCCGCTCCTGGCGCCGTCGGCGCCGGGCCGCTCGGGCCCCGCTCGCTACGAGCCGGGATACCCGGCACGCTCGACGCTCGCTCACGGCTTTCGCTCCTGGCGCCTTCGGCGCCGGGCCGCTCGGGCCCCGCTCGCTATGAGCCGGGATACCCGGCTCGCTCGACGCTCGCTCATGGCGCGCGCTTGAGCGTGACGGTGGCCGTGGTGCCACCACCAGGTGTGTCGTCGAGCTCGAGCTCACCTTCCATCGCATTGACGAAGCCGCGCGCGACGGCCAGGCCGAGTCCGACGCCGGTGTCGCCCGGCGCGTCGCCCAGTCGCTGGAACGGGAGGAAGACCTGCTCGCGTTCCGCGGCTCGGATGCCGGGGCCGCGGTCGACGACTCGGAGCGCGACGCGGTCGTTCACAGTGCCCGCTTCGACGCGCACCGGCGCCTCGGGCGGCGACCACTTCAGTGCGTTCTCCACCAGGTTTGCGATCACGCGTTCGAGTAGCGCGGCGTCGCCTTGCACCGGCGGCAGCGACTCCGACACGTCGGTTTCGACGCCCCGGGCGCGGTCGCCGAGGCTGGCGAGCGCGGCCGGAACGACTTCCTCGAGGTGAACGAACCGAACCATGGGTTCGATCACGCCCGCTTGCAGTCGGCTCATGTCGAGCAAGTTGCCGACGAGCGCATTGAGCCGATCGGCTTCGTCCTCGATCGTCGCGAGGAACTGGGCGACGTCGGCCGCGCTCCACTCCACATCGGGCTGGCGCATGCTCGACGCGGCCGCCTTGATCGACGCAAGCGGCGTCCGCAGGTCGTGCGACACGGCTTGCAGCAACGCGGCGCGCAGCTCGTTCGTCTGGCCGAGAGCGGACGCGGAGGCGGCCTCCTCCGACAAGCGGGCGCGTTCGCGCACCGCCGCGAGCTGGGCCGCGAACGCGTTCAGTACCCGCCGGTCGTCGGCCGTGAGCGTCGCGCCGTCGAGTACGAGCACCGCTCCCGGGCCGATTTCCTCGACGAGGTCGCCGTCGTCGGGCGACGCGGGGACGGGGTCGCCGTCGGCCGCTTCGACGATCCACGCGCCTTCGGCACGTGTCATAACCGCGACCGCGCGTAGCCGGAACGCCGAACGCAAGCCGTGGACGAGCGCGTGCAGCGGGTCGGGGCTCGATGCATCGGCGGTGAGGCGCGCCAGCGTCTCGGCCTCGGCGCGCGCCCGTTTTCCTTCGAGGGAACGCCGCGCCGCGAGGTCGACGAGCCCGCTCACGACCGCGCTCACGACGACGAACACGATGAGCGCGACGAGGTTCTCGCCCTCGGACACGGTCCAGGTGTGGATCGGTGGGGTGAAGTACCAGTTGACGGTGAGGAAACCCACGACCGCGGCCGCGAGGCCGGGCAGGACGCCGCCGATCGCGCCGACCGCGACGACGAGGGAGAGGAAGAGCAGCAGGACCGTCTCGAGGCCGACGTCGGCGCGTATCTGCACCAGGAGGAACGTCAGCACGGGCAGGCCGATGGCGGCCAGTAGCCACCCGGCGACTTGCCGGCGACGCGACAATGGCGATCGCAAGCCCCGGTGCGGCCGGCGCGGTGGGAGTGCCTCCTCGGTATCCGCCGGTTCGTGGGAGATCACGTGTACGTCGATCGGGACCGCGAGGCGCACGGTGCGGTTGATGACCGACCCCCGGACGAGCTCGTTCCACCGCGAACGCCGGCTTGCGCCGAGCACGAGCTGGGTGCAGTTCTCGGCGCGGGCGAACTCCGCGAGGGCCGCGGCGACGTCGGCAGCAACGGCCTCGTGGTACTCGCCGCCGAGGTCGGCCACCAGCTGCCGGTGGCGTGCGAGGTTCTCCGAACGCGGTCCTGCGAGTCCGTCAGCGGTCGAGACGTGGAGGCCGAGCAGCTCGCCGTGCGCGCGTTGCGCCATCCGTGCCGCCCGGCGGATGAGTGCTTCGGTGCCCGGTGCGCCGGTGATTGCGACGAGCACGCGTTCGCGGGTCTCCCACGGTTCCGTGATGCCGTGGCGCTCGCGGTAATCCTCGAGCGACTCGTCGACGCGGTCGGCAACCCACAAGAGCGCGAGCTCGCGCAGCGCCGCGAGATTGCCGGGGCGGAAGTAGTTCGCGAGCGCGGCGTCGATCTTCTCCGGCTTGTAGATATTGCCGTGCGCCATGCGGCGCCGCAGTGCCTCGGGCGACATGTCGACGAGCTCGAGCTGATCGGCTTTGCGCACGATCGCATCGGGGATCGTCTCGCGCTGCGCGACTCCGGTGATGCGTTCGACGACGTCGTTCACCGATTCGAGGTGTTGGATGTTCAACGTGGAGATCACGTCGATGCCCGCGTTCAGGAGCTCTTCGACGTCTTGCCACCGTTTCTCGTTGCGCGATCCTGGGACGTTCGTATGGGCGTACTCGTCGACGAGCACTTGTGTGGGGTGGCGGGCCAGGATCGCGTCGACGTCCATCTCCTCGAACGTGCTGCCCCGATACTCGAGGCTGCGGCGCGGTACGACCTCGAGGTCGCCGATCTGCTCCCCGGTCTTGTGGCGGCCATGGGTCTCGATGAACCCGACTACCACATCGGTGCCGCGGTCGTGGCGCCGCCGGCCCTCGTTCAACATGGCGAACGTCTTGCCGACTCCTGGTGCGGCACCGAGGTAGATACGCAGCGTGCCCCGGGTCATGGTCCCAGTGTCGCGTGCCGGCGGGCAGGGTGAGGAGAAGCGGTCCGTTAGTAAGTCGTTAAGACGCAACCTCGCCGCGCTGAGCCCCCGTTAACGCGTGGGGTTATCGATCGGCACGGCACCGAAGATGACGCCATGACCTCGATGCCGGCGTTCGA
>JBEVDP010000293.1:0-3056 GCA_040513235.1 Acidimicrobiia bacterium
CGGCGACTTCATGAAGTACGCCGACGGGCCGAGCAGCGGGCCGCCGATGCCGCGGTCGAGTGCGACTTTGCAGCACCGCACCGCGTCGATGATCACGCCGGCCGAGTTCGGCGAGTCCCACACTTCGAGCTTGAGCTCGACGTTGAGCGGCACGTCGCCGAAGTTGCGGCCTTCGAGACGGATGTAGGCCCACTTCCGGTCGTTGAGCCACGGCACGTGGTCCGACGGGCCGATGTGCACGCTCTCCGACGAGATGCCCTGATCGATCTGGCTCGTGACCGACTGTGTCTTCGACACCTTCTTGGACAGCAAGCGCTCGCGTTCGAGCATGTTCTTGAAGTCCATGTTGCCGCCGAAGTTCAGCTGGTACGTGTTGTCGATCGCGAGCCCGCGGTCTTCGAACAGACGGGCGAGCAGCCGGTGCGTGATCGTCGCGCCGACCTGGCTCTTGATGTCGTCGCCGACGATGGGAACGCCCGCATCGGTGAACTTCTGCGCCCACTCGGGGTTGCTCGCGATGAACACGGGGATCGCGTTCACGAAGCCGACGCCCGCGGCGAGCGCGGCCTGCGCGTAGTAACGCTGCGCGTCCTCCGAGCCGACCGGCAGGTACGAGACGAGCACGTCGGCGCGTGCGTCGCGAAGTGCCTGCGCGACGTCGACCGGCGCGGCCGGCGATTCCTCGACGACCTCGCGGTAGAACTTGCCGAGGCCGTCGAATGTCGGGCCGCGCTGCACGAGCACGCCGAGGTTGGGGACTTCTGCGAACTTGATCGTGTTGTTGATGCTCGTGAAGATCGCCTTGCCGAGGTCGATTCCGACCTTCTCGGCGTCGACGTCGAACGCGGCGACGAACTCGACGTCGCCGACGTGGTAGCCACCGAGCTCGACGTGCATCAGACCAGGAACGCGCTCGTTCGGATCCGCATTGCGGTAGAACTCGACGCCCTGGACGAGGCTGCTGGCGCAGTTGCCGACGCCGGCAATGGCGACTCGAACTGACTTGCGGGGGCCGCTCATGTGACCCGCCTCTCGACGCTCGCTCATGTTTCCCGCTCTCGACGGCTGCGCCGTCGGGCCGCTCGGGCCCCGCTCGCTGTTCAGCGGGGTACCCGCCTCTCGACGCTCGCTCATGCGGATGCTGCTCCTTCTGTGTGTTCGTCGGCCTGGGTCGCGCGCTCTTCGGCGATCAGGGCGTCGATCCACTCGAGATCGTGTTTGGTCGAACGGGCCCGGTGCTCGATGAGCGACCGGGTGTAGCGATCGATGGTCCGGCTCGGAGGCCGGCGGGCCTTCGTGAGCCGCTGCGCGAGTTGGGCACGGCGGCGTTCGAGGAACTCGATGCGATCGGTTGGGCTGAGGTACCGGCAGAACGAGAGCTTGAGCGCGAAGCCGCGCTCGTCGTCGGGCTCGTCGGCGGTGAGGAGCTCGCTGAAGGACACTCTGCCCGTGTCGGTGATCCGGTACGCCTTTCGGGTGCGTCGGGTCGGTCGCGCTCGGCGCCGACCGCGGGCCGCGGCGAGATCACCCGAGACCGAGCCCGTCGGGACGAACGCTTCGACCGCCGCGGGCTCGGCCGCGTCGGTCTCGGCGATCGCGCCCGCGCGCTCCAACCGGCGCAGCGCCGGATAGAGCGAGCCGAACGAGATCCCCCAGAGGGGGCCGAGCGTGTCGGAGAGACGCTTCTTCAGCTCGTAGCCGTGGAGGGGTTGGTCGGCCAGGAGGCCGAGCACGGCGAGTTCCAACATGTGTTGCACGATATATCGATTCGATATATCGACGCAAGTTGTTCACCCTCCGGTCGCCAAATCGCGCGGTCCGTCAACCCCGCGGCAACTGGTGTCACTCGACCGCCTGGTACGGCGGTGTGCGTCGAGACACGGGTCCGCGCGCACGTACACTTCACGCCCGTGCGTCGAGTGACGGACTACGCCCTAGCCCGCCGGGCAGTGCTGGCCGACTTCCGCCGCGGCGTGCTCACCCGCCTCGACGTGTGTGACGCCCACCCCGAACTCGTCCGGGCCGCCACCTATCTCGGCGCAGATCTCAACGACGAGTGCCCGGTGTGCGGCGCCGGCCGCATGCGGGTCGTGTCCTACGTCTACGGCGACAAGCTCAAGACTGCCAACGGGCGCTGCATCGCCAACGACACCGAGCTCGCCCGCCTCGGCTCGACCTACGACGAATTCGCCTGCTTCGACGTCGAGGTGTGCGTCGACTGCCGCTGGAATTACCTCCGGCGCCAGTCGCTGCACGGCCGGCTCCACGCCTCCTGACCCTGTCGACGTGGTCGCACACGTGGTCTCGTCAATCGTCGTCCGCGGGCTCGTCCTCGTCGCTTTCGGCGGAGTTGTGGGGGTATTGCGAGCAGCACGAGATGCACCACAGCTCGGCCTCGGCGACGACGGTCTCCCTGGCGGGCTGGTCCCACGTTTCGGGCTGCACGTACACGCGGTGGACGAGCAACAGTTCGTTGTCGGGCGTCCCGCAGTTCTCGCACGCGCGTTCGGTCATGCCCAAAGCATGCCCGCCCCGCCCAGTCGTCAGCGAGGCCTCCCGGCCACTACCCTGACGGGGCTGCCGGGAGCCGAACGTGCCCTGGACGGCGGAGGTGCGGAGATGGCTCAGGCCGACACGAACGCGCGCATCACGGCGCCGGATGTCCTCGCCCGCAAGGGCTCCGACGAGGCGCTCGTCATGGTGACGGCGTATGACGCGCCGTCTGCGCGGGTGGTCGACGCGTCGGGCGCCGACATGATCCTCGTCGGCGACACCCTCGCGATGGTCGTCCTCGGGTACGACGACACGCTCCAGGTGACGACCGAAGAGATGGCGCACCACGTCGCCGCGGTCGCACGTGTCCGGCCCCGCCAGCTGATCGTCGGCGATATGCCGTGGCTCAGCTATCACCTGAACCGTGAGGAGACGGTTCGCAACGCGGCGCAGCTCGTGCGCGCGGGCGCGGGCTGCGTAAAGCTCGAAGGTGGCCGCAAGCGCCTCGACGCGATCGCCGCGATCCTCGACACCGAGATCCCGGTGATGGGCCACATCGGCCT
>JBEVDP010000294.1:0-6988 GCA_040513235.1 Acidimicrobiia bacterium
ATAGTTGAACGCGAACGCGAGCGTCATCTCGGTGTTGTTCCGGGTCAGTGCCTCGGTCTCCTCGATGCGGCGCCGCACGCGCCCCGGCACCCGGCCGCCCCGGCGGCCGATGAACCGCACCCGCACACCCTGCTCGTGCAGTTCTTCGCGGCGCTCCATGAGCAGGCGCTCGTTGAAGTTCATCAGGAAGCGCACTTCGTCGAGCGGGCGGCGCCAGTTCTCGGTGGAGAACGCGAAGACCGTCATGTTGGTGAGGCCGATGTCGAGCGCGCCTTCCACCGTGTCGAAGAGCGCCTCCTCCCCCGCCGCGTGGCCTTCGGTGCGTTTCAGGCCCCGCTGTTGCGCCCACCGCCCGTTGCCGTCCATGACGATGGCGACGTGGGCCGGCATCCGGTCGGGGTCGAGGTGCACCATCGCTTCGGACGGTACTCCTGGGCCCGTCGCCGTCGGCGGCTGGAAGCTTCAAAGAATTGTGAAGGTAGGGTCCGCGGCCGTGAGTTGGACCGTGATCGTCAACCCGGCCGCGGGACGGGGCCGGACGCGCAAGATGCTCGACGAGATCACGCGCGCGGCCAAGACGGCCGGCGCGGAAGTGGAAGTCTCGCCGGAGCCGGGTGCCCCGGAGCGGCTCGCCAAGGAAGCGGCCGACTCCGGCCACGACTTGGTGGCGTGCGGTGGCGACGGTGTTGTCACCGAAGTGGCCGGGGTCGCGGCCGACACCGGCCGGCGACTCGCAATCGTCCCGACCGGCGCGGGCAACGACTTCGCGCGCACGTTGGGCTACGACGTGAAGCAGCCGCTGCGCGCGTTCGACGCGCTGGCCGGTGGCACCGACCAAACGGTCGACCTCGGCCGCGTGAACGGCCGCTGGTACACGTGTGTCACCGCGTCGGGGTTCGACGCCGAAGCGAACCGGTGGGCGAACACGGTGACCTGGTTGTCAGGGACCTCTCTGTACGTCGCGGCGACGCTCCGGACGCTCGCCGTGTTCCGCCCGTATCCGTTCCGGCTCACCGTCGATGGCACCGCGCGCGAGGTGTCGGCGTGGTTGTTGGCGGTCGGCAACGGGCCGACGTACGCGGGCGGCATGCGGATCACGCCGTCCGCCGACCTGCACGACGGACTGCTCGACGTCACCGTGGTCGGCGCGCTCTCGAAGGCGGACTTCCTCTGGTCGTTCCCGCGCGTATTCAAAGGAACCCACGTGAACCATCCGAAGGTGCAGACGTTTCGCGGCAAACACATCGAGGTCGCGTCGCTCGCCGGCACTCCGATGGATGTCTACGCCGACGGCGAACGCGTCGGCCCGCTCCCTGCCCTGATGGACGCCGTCCGCGACGCCCTGACCGTCCGCGTCCCGTAGCTACTCGGGGGCGTCTTCTGCGGCGGCGGCGGGGTCGGCGCCTTCGGGGGCGCTGTCCTCGGCCGGCGTGCCGCCTTCACCGCCGCCCGCGGCGGCGGCCGCGGCTTCGGCTTGCTCGAGCGTGAGCGTGTCGCCCGCGACGGTGACCACGCCTTCCATCCCTGCTTCACGGTGACCGGTGATCGTGCAGTAGTAGACGTAGTCGCCCGCTTCGCCGAAGAACGCGCGTCCCTCGGCGGTGTCGCCCGCGGCGCTGACCTCCAAGGTCGCGAACCGCGTCGACGTGTCCTCGAACGCGAGTGTGTGCGTGCCGCCGGTGTCGCCGAGCGTTATCAGCGCGATCCCCGTCGTTGCCTCGGCCGCGCTCGGATCGAACTTCAACTCCGCGAGCGCGGTGAAGGGCAGTTCTACGCTCGCCGGACCCTCGGCGGGCAACGGCCCGCTGAGATCCTCTTCCGGCTCCGACGAACCCAGCGACAGCCACCCGCCAAGGAGCACGGCAAAGACGAACGCAGCAGTGCACAACGCGAGGGAACCGGTGCGCATGCGCGGCGCGGCCGCGAGCACGGTTGCACCGCCCAGGATCAGCAGCGTGATCGCGGTGCCGAGAATCACCGGCATGTTGTCGTGGCTCGACAAGAAGATCCGCGAGATGTTCAGGATGAACATGACGATCCCGCCGATCACCAAGACTGGCAGGAAGAGCGGCACCAGGTAGCGCTCGACCATCGGCCGCTCCCAGAACCGCGGGCGCGCGGGCTCGACGGGCACCTCGCCCGCGGGCTCGGTCGGACCCGAGTACGCGGTCGCCGCGTCCTCGGCCTCCGGTTCCGGCGCGTCGAGCGTTTCGGTGTCGGTCATCGTTGCTGCAGCTCCATGAGCTCACGGTCCAAGTCGCGCGGAACCCGGTGGGACGAGGTGCCGATCTCCTCTGCGTTGTACCAGCGGAAGAAGACGATAGCGATGATCACCCACAGCACGAAGCCGGCGGCGATCTTCATGACGAGACCCGCGATCCGCATGTCTTCGAGGGCCGAGACGCTGGCGTACAGCCGCGGTACGTCGTCGTAGAAGTGGTAGAGCGGCCGCTCACCGAAGGTGAGGAACGACGCGGGGATCGTCGGAACGATCGCCTGAAGGAACAAGAACAACATCCGTAAGAGGGGCTGGAAGCGCGGGACCTCGGGCAGCGGGCTGGCGAGCGGCATCCAGACGATCAGCGACGACGAGAACACCAGCGCGTGCAGCCCGAAGTGGACCAACCCGTTGCGCAACGACGCGTCGACCACGATCGGGATGTGGGTGAGGATTACTACCGCGTTGAAGAGGATCGTGGCCGGGATGAAGCGTGCGAGATAGCGGACGGTGCGCAACAACCCGGGCGGCGAGAGGACGATCCGCGCCATCCAGGTCGGCGTGCCGAGCAGGAGCAGCGGCGCGGCGATGATGGAGTACACGAGGTGCTGGGTCATGTGCACCGAGAACAGGTACTGCTCGCCGAGGTCGTGCATCGGCCAGCCTGACGCAACCGCCAACGCGACGAGACCCGACGTGAAGCACACGACCTGGAGTCGCGTCACCACCGGAGTCTTGGGCGGCACCAGGCCCGGGCCGATACGCGTGACCGCGATCGCGTAGGCCGCGCCGAGCAGCCCGACGAGCAACCACACCTCGGGATGCGGTTCGAACGCCGGGAAAGGAAGGGCCCCGACCATCGCGGCCTATCGGTCCGCGAGGATGGTCGCGGCGAACGTGAAGAGGACGACGCCATACACGAAGCTCGCCAGGCAGATCCCGACCACGAACACGCGCCGGAAGAACGGCGGGTCCATCTTCATGTGCATGTACCACGAGCACACCAAGAAGAACTTCACGAATGCGAGCACCCACAGCATGGCGATGAGCAGGTTGTTGTTGACGTCGCCTTCGAGGTAATAGAGCCCGACCTCGAGGGCGGTGAGGATGCACAGCACCACGGCGATGAACACGTACTGCACCGGCCCGGGGTGCGAGTCGTCCCTGAAGGCCGCGGGGACCACTTCCGCGCCGCTTGTCGTCGCGAGCGCGCCATCACCCGCGGGAACCAGCTCGCCTCCGGGCGATTCGACGACGTCGGTGCTGTCTGTCATTGCCTGCCCTCAGTGCTGGGGAATGAGGTAGATGGCCGTGAAGATGATGATCCACACGATGTCGACGAAGTGCCAGTACAGACCGGCGATCTCGATCGCTTCCGAGTGCTGGTCGTGGAGCCGGCCTTGCACCGAGCGGGACCACAAAGTGACAAGCCAGACGATGCCGGCGGTGACGTGCGCGCCGTGCAGACCGGTGAGCGTGAAGAACGTCGTGCCGAACAGGTTCGTGTTGAGCGCGAGGCCTTCGCGGTAGAACTCGGTGAACTCGAACACTTGCCCGCCGACGAACACGAGCCCGAAGAACGCGGTCGCGAGGAGCCAGATGCGCAGCCGGCGGTGATCACCTCGCTGGATCGCCGCGAGCGCGAGCACCATAGTGAGCGAGCTCATCAACAGAACGAACGACGTCACCGACGTGAACGGGATATTGAAGAGCTCCTTCGGTGTCGGGCCTTCGTTGAAGTACGAGTCGCGGCCGCGGTACAGGAAGTAGGTCGCGATGAACGCGCCGAAGAACAAGGCCTCCGACGAGAGGAACAACCAGATCGCCAGCTTCGGGTTGCTGACGCCGGTGTTCGTCGGCGCGTGGTGACCGTGGAAGCCCGGCTCGATCTCGTACTTGTGGTGACCTTCGCTGGGGACGACTGCTTGCGCCATCAGAGGTGGTCTCCCTCGTCGGCGGTCGACGGTTCGATCGCCAGAGCGAACAGGCCGAACACGAGCACGAGCACGCCCCCAGCGAGGATCCACCAGTTCTTGAACACGAACCCGTAGCCCATGATCGGCAAGCCGAACGCCATCACGACCGGCCAATACGACGGCGAGGGCATATGGATGTCGTGCCCGTCGTCGTCGTGGGTGTGCTCCTCTTCCACGTCCACGGCGGCGCCGGCCGGCAGCCGCAACAGGCGGCCTTCGTCGTCCTCGGTGTACTTGCGGTGCCAGAACTCGTCGCGGTGCGTCACGACCGGGACTTCGAGGAAGTTGTACTCCGGCGGCGGCGAAGGGGTTGACCACTCGAGCGTGCGCGCGTCCCATGGATCGGGCGACGCGATCGGCCCGCGCCTCGTCGTGAAGATCACGTTCACGATGTACACGAGCACGGCGATCGCGATGATGAACGCGCCGACCGTCGCCGCTTGGTTGAGCGCCTCCCAGCCGAGGCCTTCGCCATAGGTGTACGTGCGGCGGGGCTGACCCTCGAGGCCGAGGAAGTGCATCGGGAAGAACGTGAGGTTGAAGCCGATGACGAACAACCAGAACGTCGTCTTGCCGAGGCGTTCGTTGAGCATTCGACCGAAGAACTTCGGATGCCAGTAGTGCAGGCCGCCGAAGATCGCGAACATCATCCCGCCGAACAGGACGTAGTGGAAGTGGGCGACGATGAAGTAGGTGTCGTGTTGTTGCGTGTCGGCCGGCACGATCGCGTGCAATACGCCCGACAAACCGCCGATCGTGAACTGCGCTATGAAGCCCAGCGCGAAGAGCATCGGACTTCGGAGACGCACCGAGCCGCCCCATACCGTTCCGAGCCAGTTGAAGATCTTCACGCCGGTGGGTATCGCGATGAGCATGGTTGCGAGCCCGAATGCCGACTGCGCGACCGGCCCGATGCCCGACACGAACATGTGGTGCGCCCATACTCCCCAGCCGAGCAAGCCGATCGCGATGCCGGAGAACACAACGACCGCGTAGCCGAACAGGGGCTTGCGCGCGAAGACCGGCAGGATCTCCGAGACGATGCCCATGGCCGGGAGGATGAGGATGTACACCTCCGGATGGCCGAAGATCCAGAACAAGTGCTGATACAGGATGGGTTCACCGCCGGCGACGGCGTTGAAGAAGTTCGAGTCGAAATTCCGGTCCAGGTACACCTGGATCAGCGCGGCGGTGACCGGCGGCATCGCGAACAGTGTCAGGAACGCAGTCACGAGCATCATCCACACGAACACCGGGAGGCGCATCATCGTCATGCCCGGCGCGCGCATGTTCAGCGTCGTGACGATGAAGTTCACCGAAGTCACAACCGACCCGATGCCGAGCATGATGATGCCGACGGCCCAGTAGTCGGGACCGCGGCCCGGGAGGAAGCCGGCCGACATCGGTGTGCTGTTGAGGGGTGCGTAGTTGACCCAGCCGCCGTTGGGCGCGCCGCCGAGCAGGAACGACGAGTACAAGAAGCAGCCGCCGAGCAAGAATATCCAGTAGCCGAGCATGTTCAAGCGCGGGAACGCGACGTCGCGCGCGCCGATCATCAACGGGATGAGGTAGTTCCCGAACGCCGACGCGAGGGGCATGGCGACGAGGAAGATCATCGTCGTGCCGTGCATCGTGAACATCCTGTTGTACGCGGATGACGACAGGAACGTGCTGTCGGCCTGCGCGAGCTGGATGCGGATCAGGAGCGCTTCGATTCCGCCGGCGAGGAAGAACACGATCGCCGTCACCCCGTACAGGATGGCGATCTTCTTGTGGTCGATGGTGGTGAACCAGCTCCACACGCCGGTGGTCGCGCGGGGCCGGTCGAGGATCGACGTCTGGCGAACGGGAACAGGCAGTTCGGTCGTCGTCATTGCTGCGGCTCCTGCGCGCAGACCTCACGCTCGGCTTCCGGCACTTCGCTCACGTCTGTCGACGTGTCGCACAGCAAGAACCGCGCGATCTGCTCGGCTTCGTCGCGGGTCATGCCGTTCTCGCTGAAGTTGGGCATCCTCTGTTCGACGTTCAGCGGCCCGAACGGCTTGAGCTCGGGCGCTTGGTACACCCAGTCGGTGAGGTTCTCGAGCGTGGTTTCGTAGAGACCCGATCCGAAGGTGCTGCGGTCGCCGACGTGGGTCAGGTTCGGTCCGACGACACCAACCGCGCCCTCGACGCCGCCGACGGTGTGGCACTGCGAGCACTGCCACGTGTCGACCAATTCTGCCGTCGCGAACTCGATCCCCGTCTCGACCGGTTGACGCTGCGCTTCGGCCCACCCTTCATACTCGGCGTTCGTCTGCGCGAACACTCGCAACCGCATGTCGGCGTGCGAGAGACCGCAGTACTCGGCGCACTGGCCGAGGAACAGCCCGGTTTCCGACGCCTCGAACTGCATGAAGTGATCGTCGCCCGGGACCGCATCCTTCTTGCCCGCGAGGTTGGGGACCCAGAACGAGTGGATGACGCCTGCGCGCGGCGATGTGACGTGGATCGAGATCGGCCGATCGACCGGGATGTGCATTTCGTTGGCGGTCACGAAGTCGACGCCGTTGGTCTCGCCCTCGGGCACCTCTTCGTCGAGCAAGATGCCGCATTCGATAGTGCCCTGCTCGCAGTACTCGAACTCCCAGAACCACTGCTTGGCGATCACGTTGACGGTCACGACGTCGTCGCCCTCGGGCCGTTCGTTCAGGTCGAAGATCACCGGGATCGTGAACGCGGCCATGACCACGAGGATCAACGCGGGGATGATCGTCCACGAGATCTCCAGCACCGTGTTGCCGTGCACCTGCTT
>JBEVDP010000295.1:0-2898 GCA_040513235.1 Acidimicrobiia bacterium
GCCGACGTCCGCTCGGACGACCGCGTCATCGCCGCGTATCTCGGGGAGAACACAGCATCGGACGCCCGATGACGGCGCTGCTCGATGTCCACGACCTGCACGCCGGCTACGACGGCGTCGCCGTCGTCCGCGATCTCGACCTGCACGTTGACCCCGGCGAAGTCGTCGTTTTGCTCGGACCAAATGGCGCGGGCAAGACGACGACCCTCATGACGATCGCGGGACTGCTACCGCTCATCAGCGGTTCGGTCTCGGTCCTCGGCACGCCCGTGCGCGGTCGTCACCCGCATCGCGTCGCGCGGCGCGGCGTCGCATTCGTGCCCGAGGACCGTTCGTTGTTCGCAGGCCTCACGGTTCGGGAGAACTTGAAGCTCGGATCGCGCCGCGGGCGCGTCGACATCGACCGCGTCGTCGAGTACTTCCCGGCGTTGGAGCCACTCCTCCCCCGCCGCGCCGGCCTCTTGTCGGGCGGCGAACAACAGATGCTGACGATGGGCCGGGCGATCGCGTCGACGCCCAGGCTGCTCATGGTCGACGAACTGAGCCTCGGGCTCGCGCCGATCGTCGTCGAGCGGTTGCTCCCCATCCTGCGCCGCGTCGCCGACGAGGCGGGGTGCGGTGTGCTGCTCGTCGAACAGCACGTCGACCTCGCGTTGGAGGTCGCCGACCGCGCGTACGTCTTGGCCCACGGTGAACCGGTTCTGTCAGGCCGCGCCGCCGACCTCGCGGCCGATCGCCGGCTGCTCGAGTCGAGTTACCTCGGCGGTGCCGTCCTGGGTTGAGGCGAGGCATGATGGCGGCATGCAGCATGCGCACCTCGGCCGCACCGGCCTCCAGGTCTCACGGTTGTGCCTCGGGACGATGACGTTCGGGTTCCAAAGCGACGAGGAGACGTCGATCGCGGTCCTCGACCGTGCCGCGGAGGGCGGCGTCACCTTCCTCGACACCGCCGACGTGTATCCCCTCGGCGGCGATCTCACCACCACCGGCCGCACCGAGGAGATCCTCGGACGGTGGCTGACGGGCAAGCGCGAGCAGTTCGTGCTCGCGACGAAGTGCTTCGGGCCAATGGGCACCCGCCGCTGGGACATGGGCAACAGCCGTCGCCACATCATGGACGCCGTCGACGCGTCGCTGCGACGCTTGCAGACCGACTGGATCGACCTGTACCAACTGCACTTCGCCGATCGGGGCACGCCGATCGACGAGACACTTTCCGCGCTCGACGACCTCGTACACGCCGGCAAGGTTCGCTACATCGGTTGCTCGAACTTCCTTGCCTACCAACTCGCGCGGGCGATCGGCCGGAGCGAAGCGCGCGACTTCGTGCGCTTCGAGAGTGTGCAGCCGCGCTACAACCTCATCTTCCGCGAGTTCGAGCGCGAACTGCTCCCGCTGTGCCTCGACGAGGGCATCGGCGTGATCCCCTACAACCCCATCGCGGGGGGTTTGCTCTCGGGCAAGTACGACCGGTCGAGACCGCCCGAGGAAGGCACCCGTTTCTCGCTCGGCACCGCGGGCGGCATGTACCAGGCCCGCGACTGGCACGACAACGTCTTCGACACGATCGACGAGTTGGTGCGCATCGCCGACGAGGCGGGGATGCCACTCGCGACGCTCGCGGTCGCGTGGACGCTCGCGCACCCCGCGATCACGTCGCCGATCATCGGCGCGAGCCGGGCCGAACAGCTCGACGCCACGCTGGCGGCGGCCGACGTCACCCTCGATGCCGACCTGCTCGCACGCCTGAACGAGCTCACTGCTCCCTACCGCCGCGGCGACGCCCCGCGGTAGGGAGCTGGAGCACTACTTCAGCTTCACCCACCAGGTCATTCCGGGACCGGTGTCAGCACTCGCGCGGACCGTCAACTGGTAGCACGGCTTGCTCGGGGTCGGGATCGGATTCGGCGACTTCCACAACCACCAGAAGTTGTTGAAGAAGTTCTCGTAGAAGAAGATCCCGTTCGGCGTGCTGGTCGCCATGTCGGACGACGACAGGTCGCTCGATCCCATCCCACTCGGGCAAGTCTTCGCTGCCGAGATCGTGCGCACGATCTGCGACGTCGACGTGATCTGGTTGCCGTTCGGGCCGTAGACCCGGAAGAGAAGCGGCAGGATCCAACCTGCCTTGATCACGCTGACGCGAGCGGGCGACGGGAAGATCGCGGCGTAGCGATAGGTCACCGGCGTTCGCACCGTGTACGCGAACGTCTTCGGGTTCGCGTTCCCGGCATTGTCGACCGCGAGCACGGTGAACGACTTGATTCCCGGCGACGCGGTATCGAGCGTGATGCTCGTCGGACCGCACACAGCGACACCACTGTTCTCCGGTGGATTTGGATCCGTACAGGCCGCCGCGATTGTGACGATTTCGCCGACCTCGTACGACGGCAGCAGGGCCGGCGTGAGCGCGATCGCGGGTGGCGTGGAGTCGACCGCGGCCGTCAGCGAGACCGTCTTCGACGAGTCGCTCACGACGACGTCGTAGATGCCGTCGGCGGCGGGGAGTCCGGGGAACGTCGCGAACGGAACCGCAGGGCCGCCGTCGACCGAGATCTGCACGGTGTTCGGGTCGGCATTACCGATCAGCTGCGCACTCGGCGTGCCGGTGAACCAGTCGTTGTTGCCGACCGGGCCGGTGAGCGCAACCGCGAAGTCGGGACCTTCGCCGGTGACGGCGTAGAACTCGCCCTTCTTGGAGCTGGTTCCGACGTTGCCCGCGGCCATGTCGACCGCTTGCACGACGTACAGCGGGTCGGTCGCACCCGTGGCGACACCTTCCCAGCGGTCGGTGCCCTCGACCCGCGCGAGGTCGACCGACAGCCACTGGTTGCCGCTGCGGTAGAGCACGACGACCCGGGCCACGCCCGACTCGTCGGTCGCGACCACGCTGTACAG
>JBEVDP010000296.1:0-2984 GCA_040513235.1 Acidimicrobiia bacterium
TCGCTCGAACCGCCGCAAGACGTCCCAGGCCGCGCGGTTCGATGCCGTTGCGGGGTCGTCGGGACTCGTCGGCACGAGCATCGGGAACTGGCGAGCGCCGGCCTTGTAGCGATCGTCGGGGAACGGCGCGTCATAGGCAGCGACGATCTCGGGCGCGAGATCGGTCGCGCAACCGGTGTTCACGATGAAGCCGACCGCGAAGTTCTCGACCGTCTGCGAAAATCTCTGCCAGCGCAGGAAGTCTTCACCTGGGGACGTAATGCCGGTGGGCAGGAACGTGTTGGCGACGACGACACGAGCGAACCGATCCGCGTGCTCGGCGACGAGGCGCAGGCCGATGAGGCCACCCCAGTCCTGACCCACGAGTGTGACGGCGCGCAGGTCGAGGTGATCGAAAAGTGTTGCCCGCATCCACTCGACGTGTGTGGCGTACGTGTACGAGTCGCGGCTGACCGGCTTGTCGGAGCGGCCGAAGCCGACGAGGTCGGGCGCGATGCAGCGGAACCCGGCTGCCGCGAGCGGGGGGATCATCTTGCGGTAGAGGTAACTCCACGACGGTTCGCCGTGCATCAGCAACACGACCGCGCCGTCACGCGGGCCTTCGTCGAGGTAGTGGATGCGCAGTCCGTCGACCTCGACGTAGTTCGCCCCGAACGGGTAGTCGGGGAGATCGGCAAAGCGTTCGTCGGGCGTGCGCAGTGCTTCCACGGTGCCTCCGGCGGGCGAGAAAATAGTTGCACTATGACTGCGAACAGTCTTACCATGCGGTCGTGCAATCAGCAACCGATGGTCGCGTCCTACGAGGGGAGCGGAACCGCGAAGCGATCGTCGATGCGTTGTTGGCGCTGCTCGAAGAGGGCGGGGTCAAGCCGTCGGCCAAGCAGATCGCGGAGCGCGCCGGCGTCTCGCTACGGTCGGTGTTCCAGCACTTCGAAGACATGGAAGCGCTGTACTCCGTCTGCGTGCGGCGGCAGTACGCGCGCATCGCGCCGCTCCTGACGGAACTGCCCGCGACGGGGACGCTGAGCGAGCGTGTGACCGCACTCGTGCGCCAGCGCGCGCTGCTCTACGAGCGCGTCGCGCCAGTGCGGCGGGCGACCATCGTCGCCGCGCCGACGTCGCCGGCGCTGCACGAGGGTTTGCAGCGCATCAACAAGGCGCAGCGCGACCAACTGATCGACGTGTTTGGCCGCGAGTTGGATCGACCCGACCGGCGCGAAGTGCTGGCCGCACTCGACGTGGCGACATCGTTCGACACCTGGGAGCTACTCCGGCGCGCGCACGGCCTGGCCGTCGGCGCGGCGGAGCGGTGTGTCGCCCGATTGGCGATCGGAGTGCTTGCGAAGGGACCCTCATGAACGTCCTGCTCATCACGACCGACCAGCAACGGGCTGACACGTTGGGATGTGCGGGCAGCCCGCTCGGCGCGACGCCACGGCTCGACGCGTTCGCCGCGCAAGGAACGCGGTTCTCGAAGGCGCGCACGCAACACGTGCTGTGCCAACCGGCGCGGGCGACGATACTTACGGGCACCTACCCGTCGACGCACGGCGTCACGTGCAACGGGATCGACCTGCCCGCCGATGCCGAAGCGCGATCGTTGCCGACGTTGCTCGGTGAAGCCGGTCATCGCACCGCGCTGTTCGGCAAGGCGCACTTCGCGACGACGTTCCCGTTCCTGTCGACCGGCCAAGTCGAGTCGGTCGACGGTTCAGCGCTCGTCCCCGCCGAATGGAACGGTCCGTACTTTGGGTTCGAGCACCTGGAGATGACGATCTTCGGGCACAACCTGCGCATTGCGGATCTGATGGGTCGGTGGAACTGGGCGTTCGGCCCGCCGCCGTTCGGCCTGCACTATGCGCGCTACCTGTTCCGTGACGGTCCCGAGAAGGGCTACGAAAGGTTGCGACTCATGCAGCCCGAGGCCGCCGGTGCGACGTGGGACTACACGCAGACGTGGAAGAACCAGATCGCCGAGGAGGATCACCCGACGACCTGGATCGCGGATCGTGCGGTCGACTGGCTCGGCCAGGTCGACGAGCCGTTCTTCGCCTGGGTGTCGTTCACCGATCCCCATCACCCGATGGATCCGCCTGCGCCGTGGTTCGATCGGTACGACCCGGCCGACGTTCTCGAAGTGCTGCCGGAGATCCACGCGAACGAGTTCGACAACAAGCCGCCGCCGCACGCGCGCGTGTCGCAGGGGATGCGCGGTACGCCGATGGAGTGGGCGAACCCGGGTGGCGCGCTGTATACGCGCGAGGAACTCGCGCGGATGACGGCGGCGTACTACGGGATGGTCGCGCAGCTCGACAACGCGATCGGCCGCGTCCTCGACGTCCTGGACGAGCGGGGCATCGCCGAAGACACACTCGTGCTCATCTCATCCGACCACGGCGAGTTTCTCGGCGAGCACCAGATGATCTTCAAAGGCCCGTTCGGCTACGACAGCCTGCTGCGCGTCCCCCTGCTCGTCCGCGGCCCGGACGTGCCCGTGGGCGCGGTCGTCGACGAACCCGTCGGTACGATCGACATCGCGCCGACCGCGCTCGCGGCCGCGGGACTCGCGATCCCCGAGTGGATGGAAGGTCGGCCGCTGCTCGACAGTCCGCGCGAGCACTGCCTCACCGAGAATGACTTCAGCATCATCAACTGGCTGCCTATGCGGACGTTGACGACGCCCGACTACAAGCTCCACGCGTACCTCGAGCACCCGTTCGGCGAGCTGTACGACCTCGAGGATGATCCCGGCGAAGTCGTCAACCGTTTCGACGATCCGGCTTACGCGGCGATCCGCGCCGACCTCGAGGCCTTGCTCAAAGCAACGATGAACCACGACGCCCGCCGCGAACCCATCGTCGGCTTGGTGGCTTGAACACCCATCGCTAGGTCGCGGCCCGTCAGCGAGAGCGGGTCGGGCTCCAGGCGGCGACGGCCGCCGGGACCGGACCCCGGGCGTCGGCGTCGGGCACGGCGGGACTCGC
>JBEVDP010000297.1:0-10132 GCA_040513235.1 Acidimicrobiia bacterium
CCTACGCGTACTTCCGCGTCGGCTATCACCGGGGCCTCGACCAGTTGCGGCAGTCGGGCTGGCGCGGAACCGGGTACGTGCGCTGGGTTCACGAGACGAATCGCGGGTTCCTGCGGGCGCTCGACGGTTTGCGCGCTCGGGCCGAGGCAATCGGCGAGACCGACGAAGCGCAACGCTGCGCGGAGTTCTTGCGTCAGCTGGACCCCGGCTGGCCGCCGCCCGAGTAGCGTTCCCAGCCGTGAAACGAGCGCTCATCACCGGCATCACCGGTCAAGACGGACGGCATCTCTCGCAGTTCCTGACGGCGCACGGCTACCAGGTCTTCGGCGTCGTGCGCGGGCAGGCAAACCCGAAGATCGACATGATCAAGGCCGAGAACCCGAGCCTCGAACTGGTCGAGGGCGACCTCCGTGACCTGTCGTCGCTGATCGCGGTGGTGGAACAGGTGCAACCCGACGAGGTCTACAACCTCGGGGCGATCAGCTTCGTACAGCTCTCGTTCAAGCAGGCCGAGCTCACCGCGGAGATAACCGGCCTCGGCGTGTTGCGCATGCTCGAAGCGGTGCGCATCGTCGGTAGCTCCGAGAACAACCCGATCCGCTTTTACCAAGCGTCCTCATCGGAGATGTTCGGCAAGGTGCGCCAGACGCCGCAGACGGAGGAGACGCCGTTCCACCCGCGCTCGCCGTACGGCGTTGCCAAGGTGTTCGGTCACTACACGACGCTCAACTACCGCGAGGCCTACAACATCCACGCGAGCAGCGGGATCCTCTTCAATCACGAAGGCCCACGGCGCGGGCTCGAGTTCGTCACCCGCAAGGTCACGAACGCCGTCGCACGGATCAAGCTCGGGCTCCAGGACACGATCAGCCTCGGCGACATCGACCCGAAACGCGATTGGGGCTACGCGGGCGACTACGTCGAGGCGATGTGGATGATGCTTCAGCAGGACGAGCCCGAGGACTACGTGATCGCCACCGGCGAGACGCATTCGGTGCGCGACCTGCTCGACGTCGCCTTCAACCTTGCCGGCATCGAAGACTGGGCGCCGTACGTCACTCAGGATCCGCGCTTCTACCGGCCTTCGGAGGTCAACCTTCTGATCGGCGACGCGTCGAAAGCGAAGGAGAAGCTCGGCTGGACGCCGAAGGTCACCTTCAACGAGCTCGTGCAGATGATGTACGAGAACGACCTGAAGGAAGAAAGCGACCGCGCGGCCCGCGGCTAGCGCTTCACCTTGTCGGCCGCAGCTCGCGCGGCGATCAGCGTCGGGTCCCATACCGGCGAGAAAGGCGGCGCGTAGGCGAGGTCGAGCTGCGCGAACTCGTCGACGGTCATCTCGTTCCAGATCGCCGCCGCCATCACGTCGATGCGCTTGGCCGCGCCTTCCCGGCCGATCACCTGGGCGCCGAGGATGCGGCCGGTGCGCTGCTCGGCGAGCACCTTCACCGTGATCGGTGACGAGCCGGGGAAGTAGCCGGCACGGGTCGTGCTTTCGATCGTCGCCGTCACGAACTCGAAGGCGGCACGGGTGGCTTCTCGCTCGTTGAGACCGGTCCGAGCGACCTCGTAATCACACACCTTCGTGATCGCGGTACCGATGACGCCGCGGAACGTCGCGTAGCCGCCGGTGACGTTCACGCCGATCACGCGACCCTGCTTGTTCGCGTGTGTACCCAACGCGATCGCGGCTGGGCGACGGGTGATGCGATGAAACACCTCGACACAGTCGCCCGCGGCCCACACGCCTTCCGCGCTGGTCGCCATGCGCTGATCGGTGACGACACCGCCACTCGCGCCGATCGCGACGCCCGCGGCTTCGGCGAGTGCCGAGTTGGGCTTCACGCCGATGCCGAGGACGACGATGTCGGCCTCGATCATCCCTGCGCTCGTCGCGACCGCGCGCACGTGACCTTCGGCGTCGGTCTCGAAGCCCTCGACGTCGGTGCTGTCGCGCAGCTCGATGCCCATACCGCGAATAGCTTTGGCGACCAGCGCGCCCATGTCCGGGTCCAGCGTCGACATCGGCTGCGGGTCACGTTCAACGATCGTGACCTTCAGGCCGCGGCGGTGCATTGCTTCGGCCATCTCGAGCCCGATGTAGCCGCAACCGACGACGACCGCGCGATGCTCGTGATGATCTTCGAGGTGCTCGCGCAGATCGATGCCGTCGGTGAGGTTCTGGATTCCGTGCACACCGCGGGCGTCGACGCCGGGCAGGTCGGGACGGATCGGCGTCGCACCCGTTGCGATCACGAGATGATCGAACGCCTCGGTGACGTCTTCCTCGTTTTCCAGATCGCGCGCGGTAACCGTGCGCTTGTCGAGATCGATGGCAACGACGTCGTGCCCCAGTCGCACATCGATACCTCGCTCCCGGTGCTCCTCGGGCGAGCGCGCGATGAGGGTCTGCGCCTCCATGTCGTCGTCGGCGACGAAGTACGGAAGACCGCACGCGGAGTAGGACGTGAACTCGCCCCGTTCGAAGGCGACAATTTCGAGTTCGTCGGCCGAGGCGCGACGGCGGGCCTGCGCCGCCGCGCTCATCCCGGCGGCGTCACCGCCGACGATGACGAGCCGCTCAGGCATGATTTCCGCTCAGCGGGCCGCTCGGGCGGCGCACGATACGTGCGCCGCTGATCCTCGCCTCACGCATGGGACGCGGCGCGTTGCAGGGCGCGTTCGGCTTCCTCCACGATCTGCCGCACGAGATCGCCCGCCGGGATCAGCGCGTCGATCGCGCCGACACCCTGGCCGGCGGGGTAGCACTCCTTGTCGGGGTCGACGTCGCTGTTCTCGTCGCCGCCGAGGTGCAACGCGTTCGCGCGCGAAGCGAGCATCATCTGCTCCGGGAAGGGACGCAGCTCCTCCGGATGCTCTTCGATGTACTGCGTCCACTCGTTGCGCACGGCACGCAGTGTCTTGCCCGTGAACCCCTTGCTGATAACCGTCCCGTCCTCGGGTGTGCGCAACAACGCTTCCTTGTAACCGCGCACCGTACGCGCTTCGGGAGTCGCGATGAAGCGCGTTCCCATCCATACACCGTCGGCACCCAAAGCGAGTGCCGCCGCCAGGCCCCGGCCGTCGAAGATGCCTCCTGCGGCGACGACCGGGATGTCGGCTCCGACCGCGTCCACGATCTGCGGGACCAGCGGCATCGTCGCCACTTGGCCGGTGTGCCCGCCCGCTTCAGTACCCTGCGCGATCACGAAGTCGCAGCCGGCCTCGGCCGCCGCGGTCGCATGTCGCACCTTGCCGCACATGCTCGCGATGAGCACGTTGCCGTCGTGCAGCACCTTCACGAGGTCGCGAGGCACTCCGAGGCCGGCAACGAACAATGACGCGCCGCCCTTCACGATCTGCTTGGACCCCTCCATCATCCGTTCCGGTAACGCCGCGAGCAGATCGACGCCAAACGGCTTGTCGGTCAGGTCGCGCACGCGCGCCATCTCTTCGACGAGTTCGTCGGGCGCCATCGTCGCCGCGCCGAGTGTTCCGATCCCGCCCGCGTCGGAGACAGCCGCGACGACGCGGTGGTACGAGACGCCGCCCATACCGGCCAGCATGACGGGGTGCTCGATGCCGAGCATTTCGGTGAGTCGTGTCCGCATGGCTCTAATGGTTACCCGGTAGGTTGGGGCCGTGACGAGTCCGCTCGTGGCCGTGATCATGGGGAGCGATTCCGACCTGCCGGTGATGCAGGGCGCAGTCGACGTGCTCGCGGAGTTCGGTGTCGCCTACGAGGTCCGGATCGTCTCCGCACATCGCACGCCCGAGGTGATGGTGGAGTACGCCCGCACGGCGGCGGAGCGGGGCCTGAAGGTCATCGTGGCCGGGGCGGGGGGCGCCGCGCACCTCCCGGGGATGACGGCATCGCTCACGACACTGCCCGTTATCGGCGTACCCGTGCCGCTCAAACAATTCGACGGCCTCGACTCGCTCCTATCGATCGTGCAGATGCCGGGCGGCATCCCGGTGGCCACCGTCGCGGTCGGCAACGCCAAGAACGCGGGCCTGCTCGCGGTGCGCATTCTCGCCACCGCCGACGACGCACTCGCCAAGGCGCTCGCCCGCTACCAGGAAGACCTCGCGGCAACGATCCGCGACAAAGACGCCGAAGTCCGTGCCCGCTTCTCGCAGCCGTAGCCGCAACTACTCGGTGGCGATGGACTCGAGGATGTCGAGCTTGGACGCGCGCCGGGCCGGGAAGTACGCCGCGAGCACGCCCGCGACCGCGGCGACGACGACGACGATCAACAGTTGTCCGGGCGCGGCCGCGAACTCCGTGAAGCCTTCCTCCCGCACCGCGCGGACCGCCGACCAGCCGAAGAACAGACCGATGATCAGGCCGAGCAGCGTGCCGAACACAGCGATGATGACCGATTCCCAGCGCACACTCGATCGCACCTGCGAACGGCTCATACCCACCGCGCGCAGGAGGCCGAGTTCTCGGCGCCGTTCGTAGATCGACAGCGCGAGCGTGTTGGCGATGCCGATCAACGCGATGACGACCGCTAGGAACAGCAGCCCGTAGACGAGGTTCACGACCTGGTTGATTGCCTGCTCCTGCAGGTCCTTGAACTCGGCGTTGTCGCGTAATTCGGCGGTCGGGTAGTCGACCAAGATCGCGTCGATCGCTTCCCGACCTTCCGCGGCACTCACGCCCTCGGCGAGCGTCGCGAGGACGAAGAAGTCGAGTCGCTGCTGCGGGAGGTAGTGCGTGTCGAATGCCTCCAGCGACATGACGAAGTCGCCGGTCATCCCGATCTCGCTGCCCTCGTAGATCGCCTGCACGGTCATCGGCACGTCGCCGGAAGCCGGGAACGTCATCATCAGCACGTCGCCGATCGCGACATCGTTGTCGTCGGCCCATTCGCGCGTCACGGCCACACCATCGACGGTGAGGTCCTCGAGTGAACCCTCGTCGACACCGAGATCGAGGAGCTCGCTCGTGACGCTCGTGTCGAACGCGGTGATGAACTGGCTGTCACCGTTGACGTCGGCTCCTGCGTAGCGAACACCGGTCGCCGCCGCGATCTCCGGCAGCTCGCTCACCTGCCGCGCCAAATCGGGCGAGAGTGCGGTTGCTCCGAAGCCGGATCCGGCCGTGATGACATAGTCGGTTTGCAATTCGCGATCGAGGGTGACGCCGATCGACGCTTTCGCCGAGGCGGCAAAGATCGTGATGAACCCGACGAGCGCGACACCGATCATGAGCGCAGACGCGGTGGCCGCCGTCCGGCGTGGGTTCCGGATCGCGTTCTCGCGCGCGAGCGTGCCCGTCATGCCTTTGATCTTCGGGAGCGGTGCGCCGAGCACCCGACTGACCGGCCGAGCGATGACCGGGCCGAGGACGAACACGCCGATGAATATCGCGAGCACGCCGACGCCGAGGATGCCAAGCGCGTTGTCGGGTGAGCCGAACAAGGCGAAAAGGACTGCCGCGATGCCGAGCGAGGTGATCGCGAGGCCGATGACCGTGCGCCGGCCGAACCCGGCGCGCCGTTCGACCGCGACGTCGCGCATCGCCGCGACGGGCGGGACCCGCGACGCCTTGCGCGCCGGCACGATCGCCGAGAACACGGTGACCAACGTCCCGACGATCAACGAGGCGATGAGCGCGTTCGGCGGGATGACGATGTCGCTCGCCGGGATGTCGAAGCCAATCGCGTCGAGCAGTGCTTTGAGCACGCCGGCGAGCAAAATCCCCGCGCCGAACCCCAGAAGCGACGCGACAACGCCGACCACGAGCGCTTCGAGGATGATCGACGTGGTCACCTGACGGGTCGACGCGCCGATCGCGCGCAAGAGTGCCATCTCGCGCGTGCGCTGCGTCACCACGATCGTGAACGTGTTGTAGATGATGAAGCAGGAGACGAACAGAGCGACCGCGGCGAACACGATCAGGATCCGATTGAAGATCGAGAGGAACTGATCGACGTCGTCCTGACTCTCCTCGGTCAGCTGCTTACCCGTGACGACTTCGACGTTCTCCGCCGAGAGCGCGGAGCGGATGCGCTGGGCGAGCTCGTCCTCGGACACGCCCTCGACCGCGACGACCCCGATGTTGCTGAATTGATCGGCAGGCAGATCGATGAGGCGCTGTGCCTCGGGCAACGTGAACTGCACGATCGTCGCACCCAGCGGACTATCGGTGCTCCCGAACGTCGCGATGCCGACGATCTCGTACTCCTTCGGCGGCTGTTGCGTGAGCACCGTTGCGCGATCGCCGACCGCGAGGTCGCCCTCGTCCGCGGATCCTTTGTCGATCACGATCTGGTCATCGGAGGTTGGCGCTGCACTCCCCGGCTGGAGTTGCAACGGGTTGAGGGCTGCGTTCTCCTCGTAGGACACCCCGAACGTCGGCGGCCCGCCGCCGCCGATCGGTTCGCTGTCGGCACCGATGATTTGTGCGTACGGCACTTCGACACTCGGCGACGCGACAGCGACACCATCGACACCGAGGACCGTCTGCAACATCGCCTCGGTCACGGGAGTTCGGGGCGTCTCACCGAAGAACGACGAGTCGACCGGCTCCACGCCCCGCACCTGAACGTCGGTACCTTCGTAGATCTCGGTGAAGAGGTTGTCGAAGGTGTTCTCGATCGTCGCGGTGAGCACGAGGGTGCCCGACAAGAAGGCGATGCCGAGGATCACGGCAATGCCCGTCAACACGAAGCGCAGCTTGTGGGCCAGCAGCCCCTTGATCGTGACCTTCCACATGGTGTTCAGTCCCCGAGCTGGCGCATCTTGTCGAGTACGGCGTCGGCGGTCGGGCCGTGGATCTCGTCGACGATCTTGCCGTCGACGAGGAAGACGACGCGTTCGGAGTACGACGCGGAGATCGGATCGTGGGTGACCATCACGATCGTTTGGCCGAACTCGCTGACCGCGCGCTTCATGAACGCGAGGATCTCCGCGCTGGCGCGCGAATCGAGGTTGCCGGTCGGCTCGTCGGCGAAAATGATCTCCGGTCGCGTCGCGAGCGCACGCGCCACCGCGACGCGCTGCTGTTGTCCACCCGACAGCTCCGAGGGACGGTGGCTCAAGCGGTCTCTCAGTCCCGTCGTGTCGACGACGCGATCGAGCCACTCCTTGTCGGGATCGTGGCCCGCGAGCGCGCTCGGCAGCGTGATGTTCTCGATCGCCGTCAGCGTCGGGATGAGATTGAAGGCCTGGAACACGAACCCGACGCGATCGCGCCGCAGCTTCGTGAGTTCCTTTTCGGAGAGCTGACCGAGCTGAACGTCGCCGAGCCACACTTCGCCGCTCGTGAGGCGGTCGAGACCGGCGATGCAGTGCAACAGCGTCGACTTCCCGGAACCCGACGGGCCCATGATCGCCGTGAACTGCTGACGGTTGAACTCGATGTCGACGCCGTCGAGTGCATGGACCTCGTTCTCGCCGGTGCCGTAGTACTTGGTCGCCTGCACCGCGCGCGCGGCGACCGTGGTGATGGGAGGAACGGTCGTTGTCACGTCGCCCACGCTAGAGAACCCGGCCTGTCGCTCGCAGGCAACCCTCCGAACAGGGCTTACGAGGGCGCCGACGGCTCGTCGGCTCGTTCGTCGACGACGGTCACGCCGTCCCCGGCCGTGGCCGATGCGGCGACGGGCTGGCGTCGTCCATACCAAAGGAAGGCCACGATGCCGCCCGCGCAGAGCACCGCCGACAGCAACAGGTTGAAGCGGATCCCGAACAGCTCCGACGCGGGGTCGACACGCAGCCACTCGAAGAAGATGCGCCCGAACGTGTACAGCGCGACGTAGAGCGCGAACGACTGTCCCCGCCGCAGCGTGAACCGCTTCTCCGCGTAGACGATCGCGCCCGCCACGAGCAGGCACCAGATCGACTCGTAGAGGAACGTGGGGTGGAACGTTTCTTCCGCCGGGTACGCGCCGGGTCGATGCGAGGGATCGATCTCGAGTCCCCACGGCAGATCCGTCGGCTTGCCGTAGAGCTCTTGGTTGAACCAGTTGCCGAAGCGGCCGATTGCCTGCGCGACCGCGAGGCCGGGGGCGATCGCGTCCATCAGCATCAGCGTGTCGAGATGCTTGATGCGCGCCATCACAACGACACCGATCAAGCCGCCCGCGACCGCGCCCCAGATCGAGAGCCCGCCTTCCCAGATCTTGAACGCGCCGGCGAGGCCGTCCTGGTCCCACTTGTAACCGGTGAAGAGGTGGTAGATGCGCGCGCCGATGACGCCCGCGATCACAACCGGAACCGCGATCTGCGTGATGGCACGCGGGTCGTTGCCCCAACGACTCCACCGGCGTTCTGTGATCTTCGCGGCCGCGAGCACGCCGAGCGCGAGCATCAAGCCGTACGCGTGCAGCGACAGCGGCCCGATCTCGATGTCACCCGAGCCCGGGCTCGGAATGGAAGCGAGGAACATGCGGGCGCCATCGTAGAGCGGGCCAAGTTTCGGCTGCGTGCGGGTCGATTCACCCTGAAAGAGGGCCTATGACACGGGGCCGGTCATTCGCTCGCAAGATCACGGACGAGCTTGGTGAACTCCGTCGGCGCTTCGATGTTGGAGAGGTGACCGGCTTCAAGTTCGACAAAGCGCGCCCCCGGGATCGCGTCGGCCAATGCGCGGGACGCGTCGAGCTGGGCACAAGCCGTCGTCCGTCCCGCCGACCACGATGGTGGGCGCGGAGATCGTCGGCGCGACGACCTTCGGAAAATCCTCGAGCGCAGTGAGCGTTGCATCCAGCGTGGCCTGTTCGGTCGCGAGGAGCTCGTCGACGATGCGATCGACCACGTCGGGATGCGCCGCCTGGTAGCGATCGGAGAACGACGCGCGCACCATTGGGCCAATCGTGTCGATGGGCGGAACACCGTGCTCGATTGCAGGTGCGTTGAACGCCGCGATCGCGGGATGCAGCTCGTCGAGGCGGTACGTCCCGGCCAGCAACAGCGAATGCACGATCTCCGGATGGCGTACCGCGACTGCTTGGGCAACCGAGCCGCCGAAGGACATACCAACCACGCTCACCGCGTCGAGGCGCTCGGCCGCGCACCAGGCAGCGACATCGTCGGCGAGGTCGAGCAGCGAATCCGGCCGGCCCGGAGCGGGCGGGTCGCCGAAGCCGCGCTGATCGGGCGCGTGCACGCGCCAGCCCTCGGCCGCGAGCGCATCGAGTTGCGGTTGCCAGTGTGAACCGCGGGAGAGGTTGCCGTGCAGGAAGACGATGGCCTCGGCCGGCATGGGTGACCTCCCGGAACGATCCGACGCCGATAGCGTCGCACGGACATGCGGCACCCATCACGCCTCTTCGTCGTACTCACGCTGTTCGGTGCCGTGCTCCTCGGCGCCTGCGGTGGTGACGACGACGCGGTTGTGGAGCCCGTCGTCACGACGACCACGCTGCCGCCCTCCTCGGAACTCGCGACCGCGCGCGAACAATGGGAGGCGCAGGGCCTCGCCAGCTACACGTTCGAGTTCGAACGCCGCTGTTTCTGCCCACCCGCGCATTACCGCGTGACAGTCGACGACGGTGTCGTGACGGCTCTCGAACCACTCAACCCCGAGTCGCCCGCGGACGCGGAACCGCCGGTGCTGTCGATCGAGGGCCTCTTCGACGAGATCGCCCGGGCCACCAAGGTTGCGACCGGTCCGGTGCAGGTCACCTACGACCCGATCACCGGTGCGCCGACCGAAGCCCTGATCGACTGGATCCTCGACGCCATCGACGACGAAGCGGGCTGGGTCATCACCAACATCCAACCTGCGTGACTGACCGCGCTTGGGGCGACGTGAGAGTCACGCAGGTTGAGAGGAACGAGGGGGGTTCCGGGCGCCGGTACCCTTGTGTGATGGCCAAAACGGATGCCAACCCGCCGATGCCGGAGTTCTCGACTTCGTATGTATTGCAAGAAGTCGATCCGTCGTGGCTGACGAGTGCGGTGAAGCCCAAGCAATTCCTGCACATCGACCAAGCCGAGTGCATCCTGTGCGAGGGCTGCGTCGACATCTGCCCGTGGAAATGCATCCACATGCTTTCCAACAACGCCATCGACGAAGCCGTCAACGCCGACCAACCCGGCGACGACCCCAAAGACCACGTGTTCTTCGTCGTCGACGAAGACGTCTGCACCCGCTGCGCCCTGTGCGTCGACCGCTGCC
>JBEVDP010000298.1:0-3589 GCA_040513235.1 Acidimicrobiia bacterium
ATCGCACGCTCACCGACGCCGAAGTTGCCACCTTGCGGCAAGCGGCGATCGACGCCGTCGTCGCGGCCCACGGCGCCGAACTTCGGGCGTGAGCGAGGGCCGAGCGAGCCGGGTATCCCGGCTTGCAGCGAGACGCAGGCGGAGCCGACCGCATGGGAGGCGGAGCCGGAGTCGACCCGTGGAAGCGAGCGGGGCCCGAGCGGCCCGGCGCCGCAGGCGCCAAGAGCAGGAAACGTGAATCCGTTCACGCACCGGATCCGCGTCCGGTACGCGGAAATCGATGGCCAAGGCGTCGTCTTCAACGCGCACTGGCTCACCTACTTCGACGAGACGTGCACCCGCTTCATGGGTTCGCTCGGCTTCGATGAAGGCTTCTGGGTGAACGAGTTCGACGTCATGCTGGTGAAAGCGGTGCTCGAATGGTCGGGTCCCGCCCAATTCGACGACTGGATCGACATCCAGGTCGCGCCAGTGCGGCTCGGCAACAAATCCTTCGACCTCGAGTTCACCGCGACCGTCGAGGGCCGGGTGGCCTGCGCGGCGACGATCACCTACGTCGCCGTCGTCCCGGGCCGCAACACGTCGGTGCCACTTTCGGATGATGTGCGAGACGCACTGACACTCCGGCTCGTCTGACACGCTCCAGCCCGGCCCGAACCCGAGCGCCCGCGCGCCGGCTGACGGCACCAGCACGGCGACGTGGTACCGGCAACCCCGCGCGTCGGGTCACCGACTCGGCGATGCGACGGATGAGCCGTCGTGCACCACAAGGTACTGACGGCGCCCGTCGTCCAATCGCTCCGCCGGGCCGCGTGACCCGTCGGGGTTCGAGCGATACGCGACCGCGCCGTCGGGTGCGTATTGCACGATGTAGGCCTTGCGCACGACGTCGGTGGTGTTGCGTCCGGTGCAGTGCGGCGTGAGCGACGTGAACACGACGACACTGCCCGCCCGCACCGGCACCTCCACCGCGCGCGCGTCGTCGCCCCAGCACTCCTGCCCGATCGGTGTCGTACGATGCACGAGCGTACCGTCGCGGTGCGCGCCGGGCATGACCCGGACGCACCCGTTCTCGGGGGTGGCGTCGGTGAGTGCGATCCAGCACGTGAGGTACGCCTGCGGTTCGACGAACGTGTAGCCGTTGTCCTGGTGCCACAGCACCGGCTCGGTCGACTGCGGTTGTTTGTAGACAGCCTGGTCCCAGTAGAGCCGCACATCCGGGCCGACGAGGTCGCGGCAGAGGCCGGCGAGCAACGGGTGCGCGCAGAACTCGCGCAGCACATCCGAGCGCACGACGAGGTGGGGCGCAATGGTTTGGGTGTCGGAGCCGGCAACACCAAGTCGCCCGCCCGGAAGTCCTTCGAGGAAGCCGCGGGCGCGTTCCTCGCCCGGCGCGATCGCCGCGTCGAGCGCGGCGAGCGTTGCTGCATCGAATGCGTCCTCGATGACGAAGAACCCGTCTTCGTCGAACCGGCGCGCCTGCTCGTCTGTGATCCTGGTGAACGGTCCCGCGGGCGCGACCCACGAGAATCCTTCGCTCCACGGATGTGGTTCGCGCGGTGTGGCCATCGGGACGACGCTACTGCGTCGCTTCTCGCCGAGCTTCGCCCACCGCCGCGGTGCGGCCGGTACTTGCGTTCTCGACCGCGATCGTCGCGGTGCCGTCATCGATCGCGATGTCCGCGACGATCTCCTCTTCGGCCATGACGACCCCGACGAACTTCACGTCGATCTCGCCGTGCTCGAGGAACGTGTCACCCCACTCGTCGAGCAATGCGCCGTAGGCCGGGCCGATCACCTGCGCGCCTTGTGCGACGAGGCCGGGCAAGCCCAGCGCCGCCGCCGTCTGCGCGTCGGAGTGGTAGTTCCCGCGTCGCGAGTATGCGCGGATGCGCTCCTCGCTCACGAGGAACCGGCGTTCGCTCGCTCTGCTCACGCGGGCGCTCCGAGTGTGGCGGTCGGCGTGAAGGTCACGGCCGAGGTCCACAGCGGTCGCGCCGGGTCGTCGGCGCCGCTGACGGTGACTTCGATATCTACATAGGTGCGGCCCCGCTTGTCGTAGCGAGCGGTGACCTCGCCGAGGACCTCGAGCTCGGTCCCCGCTTCGGCTCGCCGGTGACAAACGAGGCGCTGCCGGGTTTGGATCACCGGCTCGGGGCAGCGCTCCTGGAAGGCGAGGACGGTCAGGTTCGCTGCGATGGGCGGGTAGAGCGCGCCGGCTCGGAGCGCGGGGTGCTCGACCCCGGCCGCGCGCCAGTAGCGCTCGTTGGCGGCCGCCGAAACCGTCAGGCGGAAAGGCCCGATCGGCGTGCCCGGCGCCAGTGCGTCGAATCCCGTTGAACCAGTATGCATGGCGCTGTATATTATGCGGCATGGCGTATCGCGCCGCCGTGATCGGTGGTTCAGGCTATACGGGCGCCGAACTCCTGCGGCTGCTGGCCGGGCACCCGGCAATCGAGGTCGGATACGTCACGGCCGACTCGAACGCGGGCGCGGCGGTCGGCGACCTGTACCCGTCGCTGTGCCCTGCCTACGGCGACCTCGAGTACGCGAGTTACGACGCGGCCGACGTGAACGGCGCCGACGTCGCGTTCGTCTGCCTCCCGCACGGTGCGTCGCAGCTGATCGTCCCGGATCTGCTCGGTCGATGCGCGCACGTCGTCGATCTCGGGGCCGACTTCCGCCTGCCGCCCGACGCGTACCAGCGGTGGTACGGCGAGCCGCACTCGACACCGGAGCTCGTCGACAAATTCGTGTACGGGCTCGTGGAGCTGTACCGCAGCCAGGTCACGCGCGCCGACCACATCGCCGTCCCTGGTTGCTATCCGACCGCGGTGAGCCTCGCGCTCGCGCCGCTCGTGGCCGAGAAGTTGGTGGAACGCAACGGCATCATCGCCAACGCGGTCTCGGGGATCTCCGGCGCCGGGCGCGGCGCGAAGACGACGAGCTTGTTCTCCGAAGCCAACGAGAACGTCTCGGCGTACGGATTGCTGACGCATCGTCACACTGCCGAGATGGAGCAGGCGCTGTCGCATGTTGCGCGCGCACCGGTGGAAGTATTCTTCACGCCCCACCTCGTGCCGACGACGCGCGGCATTCTCGCCACCTGTTACGCGCGTCCGGCCGCGACCGGGTTGTCGACCGCGCGCTTGCTCGAGCTCTACCGCGAGTTCTACGCCGACGACCCGTGCGTCGTCGTCGTCGACGAGCCTTCCGGCACCCGCGCCACGTACGGCGCCAACGTCGCGCACGTCACTGTTCGGTTCGACGTGCGCACCGGGACCGTGCTCGCGATCGCAGCCGAAGACAACCTCACCAAGGGCGCGTCGGGCCAGGCGATCCAGGCTGCCAATCTCGTGCTCGGCTTGCCGGAGACGACTGGGCTGCCCCTCCTGGGAGTTGCGCCGTGAGCGAGCGTGAAGCGAGCGCGGCCCGAGCGGCCCGGCGCCCTAGGCGCCGTAGACGCCGAGAGCGGACACCGTGAGCGTCACCGCCGCCGGAGGCTACGTCGCCGGCGGCATTGGGTGCGGCATCAAGGCGTCGGGTGCGCCCGACCTCGCGATCGTCGCGACGGAAGATCGTGTGCCGG
>JBEVDP010000299.1:0-3840 GCA_040513235.1 Acidimicrobiia bacterium
GGCGCGCGCGAGATCGACCTCGGCGACGTCACCCTGCTGCCGGGCCTGATGGACATGGAGCTGAACATGCTCCTCGGCGGGCCGCACGGCGGGAACAAGCGCAGCGACGTACAAGACGACCCCGCGTTCCGCACGTTGCGGGGCGTCGTCAACTGCCGCACGACGCTCCTCGCGGGTTTCACGACGGCCCGCAACCTCGGCCTCTTCGTGAAGACGGGCGGCTACCTGCTCGACGTCGCGCTCGGACGCGCCATCGACAACGGCTGGGTCGACGGCCCGCGGCTGGTGTCGGCCGGGCACGCGATCACCCCCACTGGAGGGCACCTCGACCCGACCATGTTCCAGCGGTTCGCGCCCGACGTCCTCCCGCTCAGCGTCGAGGAAGGCATCGCCAACGGCGTCCCCGAAGTGCGCAAGGCGGTTCGCTACCAGCTCAAGTACGGCGCGGGCGTCATCAAGATCTCCGCGTCGGGTGGCGTGATGTCACACAGCGGCGAAGCGGGCGCGCAGCAATACTCCGACGAGGAACTCGCCGCGATCGTCGACGAGGCCCACCGCGCAGGCATCAAGGTCGCCGCGCACGCGCACGGTGACGCTGGCATCCGCGCGTGCATCCGCGCCGGCGTCGACTGCATCGAACACGGATCGCTCGCGAGCGACGAGACCATTCAGATGATGGTCGACAACGGCACCTTCCTCGTGCCGACCAGCTATCTCTCCGAGGGCCTCGACGTCTCCCGCGCCGCACCCGAACTTCAAGCCAAGGCGGCCGAGGTCTTCCCGCGCGCGCGTGCGATGTTGGGCAAGGCGATCGCGGCGGGCGTGAAGATCGCGTGCGGCACCGACGCGCCCGCGATCCCGCACGGCGAGAACGCCAAGGAATTGTGGGCGATGGTCGACCGCGGCATGACGCCGATGCAGGCGTTGCACGCGGCCACCGTCATGAGCGCCGAGTTGATCGGGGTCGACGACCGGGGCCGGCTCGCGCCGGGTTTGCTCGCCGACATCATCGCGGTGCCCGGCGACCCGTCGGAAGATGTCACGACCACGCAAGACGTTCGCTTCGTGATGAAGGGCGGACGCGTGTACAAGGGCGCGTGAAGATGGCAGAGAACGACCCGACCGACGACGGCGAAGTTCCCGCGTGGCGCCAGCGCGCAGTGTCGAAGAGTCTGAAGGCAGCACGTTCGCGCGCGGAGAAACGCGTGCAGCGGTTCATGGACGCCGCGTTCGAGTTGATCGACGAGAAGGGCACGACCGACTTTACGATCCAAGAGGTGATCGACCGGTCGGAGCAGTCCCTCCGCGGCTTCTACCAGTACTTCGACGGGAAGGACGAGCTGCTTCTCGCGCTGTTCGAGGAAACAGTTCGCGAAGCCGTGGAAGACCTCCGCCGGGTCGTCGACGCCGAGTCGAAGTCGATCGACAGGCTGCGGGCCTTCACGATCCGCCTGCACGAGTGGTGCGAGCCGGAGGGCACACCGCGCAAGCGCGGATCCCACAATCGGCGCCCCATCTCGGAGTTCTCGGTGCAGCTCACGGTGAACCATCCCGAGCGCGTGAAGGCCGCGATGGCACCGATCTCACAGGCGTTACTCGGCCTGGTCGAGGATGCGGCGGCTGACAACGCGATTCACACGACCGACGCGCGTCACACCACTGCGCTCATCCAGCAAACGGTGATGTACAGCTGGTTCGGGAACCGGCTGATCGAGAACCCTCGGATGCGCGTCACCGCCGCCGAGACGTGGGAATTCTGCCTGCACGGCCTCGGCGGCCTTTGAAGCATCAGCCGCAAACTCAGGACCAAAGACCCTGAGCTCAGATCCCGCGGCGGTGGTTTGATCCAGGGGTGGGACACCGCGCTTTGACGACCTGGCTGGTGATCGTCGCGGCGGTGGCGCTCCTTGGCGGCGCGTGCAGCGACAACGATGACGACGGCGAGGCCCGGTCGAGCGCGACGACAACCGACGCGTCAATGGCTGACGCACCCACGACGTCGACCACGTTGCCGACTGCGACGCCGGCCGCCACTGATGTCGAGTACGCGACCACCTCCGACGCCCAACGGCTCGACCTCTACCTCCCCAAGGGATCACCTCCGTACCCACTCGTGATCCTGGTGCACGGCGGCGGCTGGTTCACCGGCGACAAGGCGAACGAGTGGATGCTCGGCGCCATCCCGGTTCTCGCCGACGCCGGGTACGCGGTGGCCGCGATCAACTACCGCCTCGTCGAGGAAGCGACGTTCCCCGCGCAGATCCTCGACGCGAAGGCCGCGGTGCGGTGGCTTCGCGCACACGCGGCCGAACTCGGACTCGACCCGAACCGGTTCGCCGCGGTTGGCGAGTCGGCCGGGGCGCACCTCGCCGCATTGCTCGGGACGTCCGCCGGCGAAGCTGCACTCGACGACCCCGCCCTGGGCAACACAGGTGTGTCGAGCGCGGTCCAGGCGGTGGTCGACTTCTACGGCCCCGTCGACCTCGTCGCCGCCGACGCGCAGCTACGCGAGAACCCCGCCTGCGCCGCGTCTGCCCGTCCGCCTGAGCAGCCCGACCCAGCGAGCTCGGACCTCCTCGGCGGGCCGCCCGCGGAGATGGCCGAACTCGCGGCCACCGCCAACCCGATCACTTACGTGTCCTCGGCGCGCGAGATCGCGCCCTTCTTCATCGCCCACGGAGACGCGGACTGCGTGGTTCCGTACCAGGGCAGCGTCGCGCTGCACGAAGCGATCGAAGCGGCCGTGGGTCCCGGACGATCGCAGCTCACGATCGTCCCCGGCTCCGGCCACTACGACCAGTTCGACTACGCGAGCCAAGTCCCCGCCGCGCTCGCATTCCTGGACGCCACGATCGGCTGAGAGCTTCAGACCCGATCGAGATCCAGCATCCGGATCGCGTTGCCCCGCAGCACTTTGTAGAGCTGCTCATCGGTAAGGCCCGCGCTCATTCGTTCCACTTCCTCGCGGACGAAGGGCCACGTGGTGTCGGTGTGCGGGTAGTCGGTCTCGAAGCAGATGTTGTCTTCGCCGACCCGGTCGATCGACTCCAAGCCGTGGGCATCGTTGGTGAAGCACCCGAAGATCCGGCCCTTGTAGTAGCTCGAGGGCGGCTCGGGGATGGTCTCCTTCGCCTTCGTCCAGCTCGAGTGGTACTCCCACGTGTTGTCGGCGCGCTCCAAGGCGTAGGGGATCCAACCGATCTGACCCTCGGAGTATGCGAGCTTCAAGGTGGGGTAGCGAACCAAGACGCCCGAGAAGAGGAAGTCGGCCAGCGACGCCATCGAGTTGTTGCACGACAGCATGATCGAGGTCGACGCCGGCGCGTCCGGTGAGGCGGCGGGCATTTTGGATGACGACCCGATGTGCATGCACAACGTCGTGCGCGTCTCCTCGCACACGGCGAACAGCGGGTCCCAAGCGCCGGTATGGATGCTCGGCAGACCGAGATGTGTCGGGATCTCGCTGAAGCACACGGCTCGCGCGCCGCGTGCGGCATTGCGTTCGACCTCAGCCGCTGCGAGTTGAACGTCCCACAGCGGAATGAGGCACAGCGGGATCAGATGACCGTTCGACGCGCCGCACCACTCTTCGATCATGAAGTCGTTGTAGGCCCGCACGCACTCCAAGCCGAGTTCGAGGTCACTGCCCTCCATGAATGTCTGCCCGCAGAAGCGCGGGAACGTCGGGAACGCGATGGACCCGTCGACACCGGCCAGCAGGAGGTCTTCGACTCGGGCCTTCGGCTCGTAGCAGCCGGGCCGCATCTCGTCGTAGGTGATCGCGGTGATGCTCATCTTCGAGCGGTCGAACCGTTGCACGTCGCCCTCGGGCGTCGCATC
>JBEVDP010000300.1:0-9916 GCA_040513235.1 Acidimicrobiia bacterium
TGCCGTATCGACCTCGCGCCCGATGCGCCGTGGAAGTGCCCCGACGACTGCGTCGGTTTCGAGCGGCGGATGATCGACGCGGGCTGGCAGTACGGGTCGCTGACGCCGACGAAACCCGAGCCCGAGCCGGTGGCGGCGGAACCTGACGACATCTCCGCGCTGCTCGATTCGGCCGAGGAGATCGTGAACGCGGCGGGCGCCGAGTTGATGGCGGAGCAGCAGAAGAAGCAGAAGCGGAAGCTGTTCCGCAAGAAGAAGCGCCGCTGAGGCGCGCGGGTGCCCGTTCGCTTCACCGTCTGGTCCGACATCCTGTGCCCGTGGTGCTACGTCGCCGCGGTGCGCCTGCACCAGGTGGCGCGTACCGCGGGTGACGACGTCGCCATCACATGGCGCGCGTTCATGCTGCGGCCCGAGGAGAAGCCGCGCGACCTGGCGAAGTTCCGGCACTACGCGCAGTCCTGGCATCGCTGCGCCGAAGCGGAGCCGGGCGCGGAGTTCAACTATTGGGAAGGCGACGCGGCACCGCCCAGCTACAGCCTTCCGCCCCTCGTCGCAACCAAGGTTGCCGCGACATTCGGGCCCGAAGCGTTCGACGCATACCACCTCGCGCTGTTGCGCGCGTACTTCGTCGACAATCGGACAGTGTCGGAGCGTGCGGTCGCCGTCGATGTCGCGGCGGCCGTCGGTCTCGATGCAGACGAGTTCGCACTCCGCTTCGAGCGCGCCGGCCCTGAACTTGCCGGCGCGGTCATCACCGACCACAAGGCCGCGCTCGGTCTCGGCTTCGCCGCCGTCCCCACGGTCGTCATCGGCGACGACCCCTCGACCGGCGACATCCTGACCGGCGCCATGCCGGTTGCGGCATATCTGCGGGTGATCCGCAAGCGGCGAGGCGAGGATGAGCGGCGCACGTATCGTGCGCCGCCCGAGCCGGGGCCCGAGCGGCCCTCTGAGCGGAAGATGACTGAGTAGATTCGCCGCTTGCCCGGCGCCGCGCTTCCCGCTGCTGATGCGACCGAGCGCCGCGCCGTCTCCGCGGTGTGGGTGGCAGTGGTTCTGTGGTCGGTCTCCGCGCTGTTCGTGCGGGCCGGGCACGCCGATGCACTCGTGTTCACCACCTGGCGGCTGTGGTTCGCGCTCCCGCCGCTGCTGGTCCTCGTGGTCCTGCGCCGCCGCAGAAATCCGGAGCTGGTGCTGCGCGCACCCGGGATCTCGCGGGTCCGCTGGACACTGCTCGTCGCCGGAGCAGGAGCGTTGTTCGCGTCCAGCGCGGCGACCGCGTTCGCGGCGCTGGGGCTGACGCGCCTCCTCGACGTCACGTTGATCAACGCGCTCGCACCCGTCGTGATCATTGCGCTGGCCGTGATGTTCCTCGGGGAACACGTCGACCGCGGCATCGTCGCCCGCGCCGCGGTCGCAGTTGCGGGCACGGTGCTCGTGGCCATCGCCGGGTCGACGGGGGGCGACTGGAGCCTCGCGGGCGAGTTGCTCGCGAGCCTCAGCCTGTTCCTGAGCGTCGGCTGGTACCTGTACGGCCGTGTCCTGCGGGCGCGCTATCCGATCGACCCGTTCGGCTTCATGCTCGGCGTCCTCACCGCGGCCGCGTTCATGACCACTCCGATCGCGTTGATCGTGCACGGCAGTCTGCGCCTCTCAGCCGCCGCGTTGGGCTACGCGGCCGCGACGATGGTCGTCGGGACGAGCGCGCACGTGCTCATGGTCTGGGCGCACCGTTACATCCCGGCGTCGATCTCGGCGCCGTTGCTGCTGGCGCAACCGCCGATGGTCGCGCTCGCGGCCTGGATCTGCTTCGGGGAGTCGCCAGGCGTGGTTGGGATCATCGGCTGCTTCGTTGTCGTCGGCGCCCTCGTCGGTATGGTGCGCGACCCGGCCGTCGCCCGCGTCGAGGACGAGACACCCGACCCGTTCCCGCCCGACTGACAGACTGCGCCGATGCTGCACCGGACACTGGCTCTTCTGATCGTTGTCGCCGTCGCAGGCGCGTGTTCCGGCGACGATGACGATGCGACCACCGCCGACACGACGGCAGCCGCGTCGACGACGACCACCACGATCTCGGTCGCCGACGCCGCGCAGGCGTACACCGAGCCCGGGCCGTACCCCGTCGGCATCACCACGCTCACGCTCGAGGGCGACGTGCCCGTCGAGGTCTGGTACCCAGCAGCCGAGGGCACCACCGGCACCGACACCTACGACTTGCACGATCTCGTGCCCGAGACGCTCAGCAACCTGCTCACGGCCGACGTCCCCGCGTCATTCACCATCGACGCGCTCCGCGACGCGGACCTAGCCGACGGCGAGTTCCCGCTCGTGCTGTTCAGCCACGGCTCGTCCGGCTTCCGGTACCAGTCGTCGTTCCTCACCTCGCATCTCGCAAGTTGGGGGATGGTCGTCGCCGCGCCCGACCACTGGAGCCGCGACCTCTACCACTTCACCGATCGAATCCTCGGCGGTCCCGAGGTGACTCCCAACGACAGCGTCGACGACCTGCGCTTCACGCGTATGTTGATGGAGACCGAAACGGCGACTGCGGGCTCACGGTTCGAGGGCCACGTCGCGGCCGACATGGTGGCAGCGATGGGTCACTCAGCCGGCGGGTTCAGCGCACTCGCGCTTGCGTCCGATCCAGAGATCGACGGATACGTCTCGCTGGCGTCGGGCGCCGGCGGTGGCCGCCCCGACACCAGCACGTCCGCGCCGCCTGAGGAAGTCGTGATGCCCGACAAGCCCAGCCTGTACATGGCGGGCAAGGCCGACGCGGTTGCGTCGTGGGACACGCTCACGCAGGTCGCGTTCGACGCGGCGCTCGCGCCGTCGTGGTTCTGGGCGCTCGAGTCCGTCGGCCACAACGGCTTCAGCGACCTCTGCACGTTCGGCGACGGCACAGGAGTCATCGGTGTGGCCGTTGCGTCCGGACTCGGGGGGTTCCTCGACACGAATCCAGAGTTCCGACGCCTCGGCGAAGACGGCTGTCTCCCGCCCGCGGCGCCCGTGGAGGAGACGTTTCCCATCGTCGAGCACGCAGCCACCGCATTCCTGCGCAACCTCTTCGGCGTCGATCCCGAACCCGTGGGCCTCGGCCCCGACGTCGCAGACGAGTACGCGGTCCCGGTCGAGATCGAGGAGAAGTAGCGCGACCTAGTGCTTGAAGCCCTCGCCCGTGCCGCTGCGAGGGAGCGGCTGGGGAAGTTTGCCGAGGTAGTCGACGTGGCGTTGGAGGTCGGCGAGGAGCAGGTCGGCCAGATCACGCGAGAACCCGTTGCGAACGACGATTCGCAACGCCGCGAGATCGGTGCGGTTGTCGGGGAATGTGTACGCGGGAACGAGCCAGCCCCGGTCGCGAAGGCGCTCCGAGATGTCGAACACCGTGTACGGCAGGCTGTCGTCGTTGAGTGCGACCGCGAACACGGGCAGTTCGCTGCCGTCGGTGATGAGCTTGAACGGCCCCATCGCCCCGATCGCGTCGGCGGTGTAGCGCGCGACGTCGCGCGACGTCTGCTGGACGCGCCGGTAGCCGTCGAACCCGAGGCGTAAGAAGTTGTAGTACTGCGCCGCGACCTGGTTGCCGGGGCGCGAGAAGTTCAGTGCGAACGTCGGCATATTGCCGCCGAGATAGTTGACGTTGAACACCAAGTCCTCGGGCAGCGCATCGGGGTTTCGCCAGATCACCCAGCCGACGCCGGGATACACAAGTCCGTACTTGTGGCCGGAGGCGTTGATCGACTGCACGCGGGGCAGCCGGAAGTCCCACATGAGGTCGGTGTCGATGAACGGCGCGACGAACCCACCCGACGCGCCGTCGACGTGTACGGGGACGTCGAGGCCGGTGTCGGCCTGCAGTCGGTCGAGGGCGGCGCAGATGTCGGCGATCGGTTCGTACGAGCCGTCGAAGGTCGAGCCGAGGACCGCGACGACACCGATCGTGTTCTCGTCGCAGTAGGAGACTGCTTGTTCCGCGGTCATGTGGTACGACTCGCCCTCCATGGGCGCGAGCTTCATCTCGACGTCCCAGTACCTGCAGAACTTCTCCCAGCACACCTGCACGTTCGTGCCCATCACCATGTTGGGCCGGTCGCTCGGCTTCCCGGCCGCGCGCTGGCGGTCGCGCCAGCGCCACTTGAGCGCCATGCCCGCGAGCATCGCCGCCTCACTCGAACCGGTGGTCGACGTGCCGGTCGCCTCATCCGAGTCCGGCGAGTTCCACAAGCGGCTGAGCATGTTCACGCAACGCTGCTCGAGTTCCGCCGTGCGCGGGTACTCGTCCTTGTCGATCATGTTCTTGTCGAAGGTCTCGGCCATGAGCTTCCGCGCCTGGGGTTCCATCCACGTCGTGACGAACGTCGCCAGGTTCAAGCGCGCGTTGCCGTCGAGCATCAACTCGTCGTGCACGATCTGGTAGGCGACGTCGGGATCGTGTTCGAGTTCGGGCAGTGTGTGCCGCGGCGCGCGTCCCGATTCGCCCGGCCGCGCATACATCGGGCTCAAGACGATCGGAGTCAGGTCCTCGATGAGCTTCTTGTGGAGTGCCATGGCGCCAGTTGAACACGCGAGAGCTCTGCCCGTCGTCCCCCAAAGGGGATGAACCGCCTCGGGTCGTGTGGCACCATCGCGTCATGGATCTCGTCGACGCGCTCGAGCAAACCTACGGCCAAACCGAGAAGGTCATCGCGAACATCAGCGACGCCGATCTCACCAAGCCGACACCCTGTGCCGATTGGAATGTGCAGACGTTGCTCGAGCACCTGGTGAACGTGACGCTGCAGTTCCCGGCGTTGCTGCGCGGCGAGGAACCCGATTGGACGGCGAAACCACCGCTCGCGGATCGCGTCGGCGAGTGGCGCGAGGCCTCCGCCGCCAACCTCGCCGCGTGGCGAGTTCCCGGCGCGGTCGAAACGCCGTCGAACATGATGCCCGGCATGAACATGATCGACTTCAACCTGTGCGACGCCGTCGTACACACGTGGGACCTCGCGCATGCGATCGATCAGGATCCTGGTCTCGATCGCGACGTCGCCGAGGTCGTGCTCGACGTCTGGGTGCACGCTCCGATGGATGACGCGCGCAAGTACGGCGCGTTCGGTGCGGAGGTCGAGGTGTCCGACAACGCCCGCCCGCTCGACAAGCTCGTGGCGTTGCTCGGGCGCAAGCCCTGACCGTTACCTCGAGCGCTACCCCCAAGCCTTATCCAATGTCGAAGTGGTGGGGGAACGGCAGCACCTCGCCGCGCCCAGTGCGCGCGAGTGACTGGTACGAGCGGCTCGCGAACCACCAGCGACTGTCGACGCGCCGGTATTCGTCGCGGTACAGGCCGAACGCATTCGTCCAGTATCCGTTCGACGCGTCCTGACGCAGTTCGGCCATGTACAGCCGAGCCTGGGCAACGTCGGGATCGCCAGCCACGCGCAGCACGACGTGCGCGTTGAGGATCACGAACTCGAAGAACTCGAACCGCTCGACGGCGCCGCCGATGAACCGGCCGACTTCCTCGGGCCCCGTCAAGTCGATCGCGGGGTTCGTCACCGTGTCGACGTGCACCGGGCAGTCGGGGAGGAATTGTTCGTGGAACTCGGTCCAGGCGCGCCGCGTCACTGTGTCTGCGTACGCGGCTTGAAGCCGGCGGATGGCGACGTAGTCGATGCTGTCGCGCAGCTCGGCGTCCGTGTTCACGGGCGAGAGAAGTCGCGATTCGGGTGCTCGGGCGGCATCGCGACCGCCGGCACCCGGCATTTGCTCGCACGCATGTCTTCGAGCACGTGCACCATGTTGAGGAGATCCTCCTCGTAACGGAACTTCCCGTTGCCGGCGTAGATGAGTGTCGAGACACCCGACTGCTGCCAGTTCGAACCGTCGTCGCGCGCCCCCGGCAGGACCTGCTTCCACTTCACGATCACGTTATCGCCTTCGATTGCGTAGAACTCGACCGGGAACTTCCACTCCTCGAGGCCTTCCATGGCGTCGCCGAAGACAGTCCGGCGCATCTCCTCGATGCCTTCGACGCGTCCCCACGCGGGGTCGATGAACACCGCGTCGTCGGTGAAGAACTGCGCGAGGTCGCGCCATGTGCCCTTCCCGGCATCGATGTCCGCGCGCACGGCGACGTAGCGCTGCATGACGCCCTCGATCTCTTCCCGGCTGTACGGCATTGCTGCTCCCCTGGATCCGTGACGGCGGTTCAGAAGGACGGATACGGCTCGTAGCCCGGCGCGACCGTCGGCCACGGACGCTCGCGTTCGAGCAGCTCGGCGAGGCCGAGCGCGAGGCCGTCGGCGAAACGCGGCGCGACGACTTGCAGTCCGAACGGCACTTCCGCGTCGTCGTGGCCGAGCGGCACACTGACCGCCGGGTGGCCGGTGAAGTTGATGTCGGGCGTGTTGAGCGCGACCGCGGGGTCGTCGGCGTTGGTTGGCAGCGGTCCGTCCGGGCCCCAACTCTGCACGTTGGCGACCGGTGTCACGAGGACTGCGTCGTCGCCGAGCAGATCGTCGAACCGGGCCGCGACCTCGTGGCGGTACCGCGTCGCGCCGATGTACTGCGCGGCCGTGATGCGTTCGCCGAAGAGCACCATGTCCGTGAGTGACGGCTCGAACGTGTCCCATTGGGCGCGCACGGCGGCGAGGCTCTCGGCGAGTTCCGCGGACGAGATCGTGAACCATGCGGCGGCAACCGAGGCGTCGGACGGTGCGTCGACGCGTTCAACGGTCGTTCCCGCGCGCGCGATCGCCGCGAGCGCGTCCTCGAACGCCGCTTCGATGACCGGATCCACGGTCGAACGGAACGTGCGACAGGCAAGGACGCGCGCGGGTCGATGGGGTTCGAACGCCACGCCGCCGCGGGGGAGCGACAAGAAGTCACCGCGGGCCGGACCGAGGATCACCGATGCTTCGAGCACGACGTCGGCAACCGTGCGCCCGGTCGCGCCCATCGTCGAGAAGCCGATCCAGCGCGGCAGCACGTTCCGGCCGATCGCGCCCATCGACGGCTTGTATCCCACCAGGCCACAAAAACTCGCGGGGATGCGGACCGAACCGCCGCCGTCGGAAGTCGTCGCGAGCGGCACCAGCGCGGCCGCCAGCGCGGCGGCCGATCCGCCGCTCGAACCGCCGGGCGATCGCTCGGGGTTCCAGGGGTTGCGCGTCGCGCCGAAGACGGGGTTGGTGGTGAAGGGGGCGTGTCCGAAGGCCGGCGTGTTCGAACGGCCGATCACGATCGCGCCGGCCTCCTTCAGCCGCGCGACCACGACGTCGTCGACCTCGTCGGGCGCGGCGTCGGCGAACAGTGGTGAGCCGAGCGTGGTGCGCATGCCGCGGCAGCGGGCAAGGTCCTTCACGAGCACCGGCAGGCCCGCGAGCGCACCGGCACGCGGATGCGCGCGGGCTTCGGCGCGCGCCTCGTCGGCGCGCAGTGCGGTGACGGCATTGAGGGTCGCGTGCGACGCCTCGATGCGGCGCAGGCTCTCGTCGACCAGATCGAGCGGATCGGCGCGCTTGCTTCGGACTCCCTCGGCGAGTTCGCTCAGCACGAGCGGGAGACTACGACTACTGGCGCAGCTTCGACAGCAGCCGGAGCACCTCGAGGTACAGCCACACGAGCGAGATCATCAAGCCGAGCCCGCAGTACCACTCCATGTACTTGGGCAGGCCGGCGGCGATGCCGCGATCGACCAGATCGAAGTCGAGCATCAAATTGAACGCCGCGAGGCCGCACACGCCGACGCTGAACAGGATGCCGACCGGACCGGCGTCCCAGATCAGCGGCATCTCGAGCCCGAACAGCGAGATCAAGATCGAGACGAAGTAGAACAATGCGAGCCCGAGCGTCGCGTAGATGATCGTCCGGCGCATGCGATCGGTGACCCGCACCAACCGAGTCGCGAACAAGAAGAGCATGGAGCCGAAGACGATCGCCGTGATCAAGACAGCCTGGACGACGATGCCGTCCCATTGGTTCTCGAACGCGCGTGAGATCGCGCCGAGGAACACGCCCTGGGCGGCGGCGTAGACCGGTCCGATGAAGCGCGCGAGCGGCGGCTTGAAGATGGCGACCATCGCGAGCAGCGCGCCGCCGATAGCGACGAACCACGTCCAGACCGGGATCTCGAGTTGACCCTGCGGCGCGGGGTCGACGAGCGACCAGCCGTACGTGGCCGTCGCCATCAGGATGATGAAGAGCACGGTGGTGGCGGACGTGACGCCGCCGATCGTCATCGCGTCGGTCCGGGCGATGGGCCCGCGGACGTCGCCGCCGCCGGGCAGCGTCTGCGTCTGCGGTGCGGGCGCGGCCCACCCGGCCTGCCGCGGGTCTTCCTTCGGTATCGCTCGTTCGAGCACTGTGTTCGCCACGGATCCTCCGAGTCGCCGCGGCCACCGGCCGTGGATCAGCTCATGGTATGCCGCTCCGACCGCCGGCCTTACCGGGACGGTTCAGGCCAGCGGCTCCTGGTACACGAGCGCGGTGCCGTCGAGCAGAACCGTGCCGTCCTGATTCGTGATCGTCGTTCGGAGTTTCACGATCGGTTTGTCGGCCCGCACTTCGAGCACCTCGGCCTCCGCCGTGATTTCGTCGCCTGGACGCGTGGGCGCGCGGAAGCTCCAGTCGACGTGGAGGAACACGCTTCCCGGCCCCGGGAGGTCCTCGGCGACGAGCGCGTTCAGGAGGCCCGACGTGACGCCTCCCTGCACGATGAGACCGCCAAAGCGGCTCTTGGTCGCGAGCGCCTCGTCGTAGTGAAGCGGGTTGCGATCGCCGGTCATCTCCGTGAACAGTTCGATGTCGTGCGCGGTCACCAGACGCGAGCGGCGAGCGGTCTGACCGATCTCCAGCATCCGCCCATTGTCGCGCCGAGCGTTAGCGTGCGGCCGTGAACCTGGCCCGGCTCCTGCTCGACCACCCGTTTGGCGACGACGAGGGCTTGCTTCACACCGCCGAACGCGCGGTGACAGCAGGCGAGGCGAAGGCTGCGGCCCACCGAGTCGCGGCCGAGCTGGGTGCATTGGACGGAACCGCGGTCGCGGTCGAACTTCCGAACGGCCCCGAGCTCGTCTCCACGATGGTGGGCGTCTGGCTCGCCGGCGGCGTGTACGTGCCCGTCAACCCCCGCCTTCCAGTCGCGGAACGCGAGCTGCTGTGGCGGGCGATCCACCCGTCGGCTGCAATCACCGAACGCGGCGTGGAGCAAGTGAGCGGCGGCGCCGAACGCTATGACAGCGACGTCGCGTTTGTGATGTGGACGTCAGGTACCACTGGAACACCGAAGCCCATTCGGCACACGCACACCGCGTACGTCGAGCTGCTCGACCGCGTCCTCGGCCCGTTGCGCGCCGGAAGTGATCCTGCGAAACGACCGCCGCCGAACCTCATCCCCGTGTCGATGGCACTCAACGCCGGCCTCTACAACGTGCTGTTCGGGCTGCGAGCAGGCGCCGCGCTCGTGATCATGGACCGCTTCGAACCGGAATCCTTTGCCAACCTCGTCCGTCGCTTCGAGATCCGCTCGACCGTGCTCCCGCCCGCCGCGCTCGCGATGCTCACCGACTCCGCTGTCACCGACCTCGGGCCGTTGAAATACGTGCGGTCGATCACCGCGCCGCTCTCACCGCTCCAGGCGCAGCGGTTCACGGCGAAGTTCCCCGTGTACGTGATGAACGGGTACGGCCAGGTCGAAATCGGCGAAGTGATCGGGTGGACCGCGGCCGACGCGAAGACACACCCCGAGAAGGTCGGCGCGATCGGCAAGCCCCACCCCGGTGTCGACGTCCGCATCGACACCGACGGGCGCTTGCTCGTCCGCCCGCCGAATACCGCGACCGGGCTCGACGATCGCGTCGATGCCGACGGATTCGTCGATACCGGCGACCTCGCGCGCATCGACGAAGACGGCTTCGTCTGGATCGAAGGT
>JBEVDP010000301.1:0-4430 GCA_040513235.1 Acidimicrobiia bacterium
GTCATTTGGGCGGGCTGAGGCCGGCTGATTCGAGCCAGCGGACGACTTCGGCGGCGGAGTCCTCGGGTGTGCGGCCCGCGGTTTCGATGCGGATCTCCGGTTCGAGCGGCGGTTCGTAGGGATCGGACACACCGGTGAACTCCGGGATCTCGCCCGCCCGTGCCTTGGCGTACAGACCTTTCACGTCGCGGGCCTCGCAGTCCTCGAGCGAGGTCGCCACGTGGATCTCGACGAAGTTCTCGACCCGGGCCCGCACCTCTTCTCGCACTGCTCGGTAGGGCGAGATGGCGGCCGTGACCGACACGACACCGTTCCGGGAAAGAAGGCCTGCGACCCAACCAATGCGGCGGATGTTGATGTCGCGGTCCTCCTTGGAGAAGCCGAGGCCCTTCGAGAGGTTTTCGCGCACCTCGTCGCCGTCCAGCAGTTCGACCCGATGGCCGCGTGCGCGCAGCTCCTCCACCACGAGAGTGGCGATCGTGCTCTTACCGGCGCCCGACAGACCTGTGAACCAAAGACAGAAACCCGTCGTAGGTGTCATTCGAGGCAGGCTAGGCGCGAGGGCTTTCGTTGCTTTAGGCTCGCTTGGTCCCCAGGAGGCCGAAAATGCCGCTCTTCATCATCGAGCGTGAGTTCGCCGAACAGCTCGACGTCGACGACGATCAGGTCCGATCGATCGAGGGCATCAACGACGATCTCGACGTGCGTTGGATCTACTCGTTCCTCAGTGCCGATCGGAAGAAGACGTACTGCCTGTACGAGGCGACGAGCGCCGAACTGGTCTACGAAGCCGCGCGTCGAGCGAACCTGCCGTCGAACGTGGTGATGGAAGTCACGCCGCTGTACGGGCAGGTCCCGGCATAGCGCGTCAGCCCGAAACCAGACCCATACGCACGGCCCAGGTAGCGGCCTCGGTCCGATTCGCACACCCGGTCTTGAGAAGGATCGCGCGCACGTGATTCGCGGCCGTGTTCGGGCTGATGTGCAGCCGCCGGCCGATCGCGGCGTTGCTCAGTCCGTCGACCAGGCAGTCGAGGATCTCGCGCTCGCGTCCGGTGAGCGCGGCGGCGAGGCCGTCGTCGGCGACCGGCTCCGGGACCGCAACGTCGGCCAACTCGTCCAGCAGCTCGGCCGCGCGCCTTTCGACGACGACCATTCCGATCGCGCGCGCGCTCTCGATGACGCCCTCGAGGAGTTCCCGCGCCCGCTCTGGTGCGTCGCGCCGGCCCTGACGCGCGAGAAACCGCGCGTAGCGGAGGTTGCTGTGGGCGAGCCAGGTCGGCGAGCCGCTGGCCGTGTCGATCTCGATCGCGCGCACATAATGTCGCTCGGCGTCGCGTGCCCGGCCCGCGACTTCGGCCAGCGCACCGAGGTACCGGTCGGCGGAGCCGTAGCACGCGATCACGTGACCGCCGACGACGAGAGAGTTTCGAAACGGCTCGAGCGCCGCGTACAACGTGGTTGCCGCGGTGCGATCACCCAGCGCGACGGCGGCGTCCGCGAGGTAGCTCAGCGAAGCTTGATAGAGGCCGTCCCGCGGAACCCGGGGAAGGCCGGGTGCGACGAGGAGCTTCACCTCGGCGCGGGCCTCGTCGAGCATGCCCAACTCTGCGTACACCGCGGCCAGGCCCGGCCGCCACGTTGCGTGTGCCCGCCCCAATCGCACGATGGCCTCGACGACGGGCCGGACCTCTTCCAGGCGGCCCTGCTCCCGCCGCAACGAGAACATCTGCACGCCGTACGCGCCGGATTGCTCCGCGCCCGAGAGCAGTTCCGCGTGTTCGCTCGCTTCGACGGCGAGCCGCTCCGCATCGGCGAACCGGCCGTCGAAGAGCGCGAGCGTCGAGTGCAACGCGGCACTCAGGTGGCCGTGGAACGGATCGCCCGAGAGCCGCGCCAATCGGGAACACTCGGCCGCGGTCTCGGCGATCTCGCCGAACTGCGCGGTGAGCATCAGCGCGAGGGTTCGCCAGTGCTCGGCGTGCATCGCGTTGGCGATGTCGTCGGTGCGCGCCGACAGCGCGCGCAACTCGGTGACTCGGTCGAGCATTGACGGGTACTTCTCGGGATAGAGGCCGACGTTGAACCACGTGACGAGCGCGAACTGCAGCAAGCGATCGTCGCCGTGGGCGCGGGCTTCGCGGATCGCTTGGTCGATCACGTTTTCCGCCGCCGGATCGCCGGAGAGCGCGAGCGCGCGCCCCCGGGCCGCGAGCGCGCGCAAGCGCGTCGACTCGTCGGCGGCGTAAGGCATCGCTTCACGCAGGAGACGCTCGGCTTCGTCGCCGGGAAGCCCCAGGCGCCAGCCACTCTCCTCGAACGAGAGTGCGGCGCGCAGCACGAGGTCATAGTGGTCAACCGACCGGGCGAGGTCGATCGCGGTGCGCAAGTGCTCGCGCGATCGCTCGATCTCACCCGCGGGGATCTCGGCCTTGGCGACGCGTAACAACAGCTCGGCGCGGTCGGCGGCGGCATCGACGAACGGCAGCACCGAATTCAGCAGTTCGACCGCGTCTTCATAGGCGTAGGCGCGCATCGCGGCGTCGGCCGCCCGCGTCGTGACCGCGATCGCGTCTGGTACATCGACGATCGGTATCGCGGCGATCGAGTGGCGCGCGAGATCGGGCAGCGTCCGGTCGGAGACTCCGTGGCGCTCGATGGCGCTAGCAAGATCGAAGTGCGCGGACGCCTTGCGCGCCGGCGCGAGGCGGTCGTACAACGCGCTTTCGACGAGTTCGTGCGCGAACCGGAAGGTCGCCGCCCCCACTTGTTCGACCGTTCCCGACGCGATCGCAGGTTCGAGGAGTTCGAGGACGCGTACGGCACTCGTGTTCGTCGCGCCGGCGAGCAGATCGACGCCGAAGGGTGACCCCGCGACGGCGGCGACTTCGAGCAACTCGCGGGCGTCGGCGGGTAAGCGGTCGATGCGACGACCGACGACCGACCGCACACTCTCCGGAGTGGTGAGGGCGTCCAGGCCGGCGGTCACGCGCCAGCCCCCATCCGCAGGCACGAGCGCGCCCATGTCCACGAGGTGGTGCCAGAGTTCGCCGAGGAGGAACGGATTGCCATCCGTCTGGCGCGCGAGGACAGCGACCGCCTGTTCCAGCGCGGCGCCGAGATCGGCGCCCGCCGCAAGTTCGACGAACGCACGCACGCCCGAGTCGTCGAGCCCGCGCACGTGCACGCGAGCGGTGCCTTCGACGCGGTGCAGGTCGGCGAGCGCGTCGGTGAACGCGTCGTCGGCGTCTGCGGGCGTGTCGCGATGCGTGGCGAGGATGCAGAGCCGGACCCGCGACGGCGAGCGAAGGAGGTGACCGACGAGTTGCAGGGTCGGCCGGCGCGCCCATTGGAGATCGTCGAGCACGAGCAGGACGGGTGCCGATCGGCCCGCCTCGACCAGCAGGTCGCCGATGGCGACGAAGAAGGTCGCGCGGGGGTCATGCCCGACGTCGTCGGCTGGGCTCGGACCGCCATCGGGTTCCTCGAGGAGGGTGCTCGCGAGCACGCGTTGCGTCGTCGCTTCGTCGAGATCGAGCTCGCGCGCGTGGGCGAGCAGATGCTCGAGCGCGTCGACGATCGCGCCGAACGGCGGCCCGCCGTCTTCGCGACACGCGCCGAAGAGGACGATCCCACCTTCGGCCACGATCTGGCGCGCGAACTCCGTGACGAGGCGCGTCTTGCCCGCGCCCGGTTCGCCGCGCACGAGCACGATGTTGCGGCCGCCATCACGAACCGCGTCCCACGCCTTCGCGAGCTGCTGCCATTCCGCGGGTCGCGCGACGAAGGGGAACAACGGCTTCGTGCTCAACGCCGCGGGCAATGGGAGCGCGACGGCGGCGACGCCATCGGGTTGCTCCCATGCGATCTCGAACGCCTCGATGGGCTCGGGAAACCCTTTTGCGGAGACGGGCGCGACGGCTTCCAGGCGGGCGCCGCCCCGGCGGGCGAGCTGCGCGGCCATCGCGCCTACGAGCACCTGGCCGCCCGCCGCGGCCGCGCAGAGCCGCGCCGCTTCGACGACTGCCGTTCCGAACAGATCGCCGTCGGCCGCGGTCGTAACTTCGCCCATCGAGATGCCGATCTTCAGGTCGCGCCACGCGCCTGCCTCGTCCTGCGACTGGCGGCGCACCCGCTGCTGGAGCGCGACCGCCGCCGAGATCGCCGCCGACGGCGCGTCGAACGCGGCCATGGCACCGTCGCCAAGCCCCTTGACGACGCGGCCTCCGGTTTCGTCGACGACGTCGCAGAGCAGCGCGTCGAACCGAGTCCGCCGTTCGTCGGCGCGCGCGTCGCCCAGGCGGACCCGCTCCGCGGTCGACCCTACGACGTCGCAGAACAGCACCGCGGCGAGCCGGACATCGTGCACATTCATGCGGTCGGCTCCGCCTGCGTCTCGCTTCCATGGGTCGACTCCGGCTGCGCCTCCC
>JBEVDP010000302.1:0-3411 GCA_040513235.1 Acidimicrobiia bacterium
GCTTCTACACCGTCCCGCTCGAACTACCCGACAGCTTCGACGACTAGTGCCGTGACCGGCAATGTTGGTGGGGTCGCGTCCACCACTTGGTGGGCGGGGTCGCGCAGACGCGGGGCATGGCTGACCGTGTGCAGGGTCGTGACCTGACGAACGACGAGGGCCGGAAGTTGCTGTCGATCGTTCGGCGGGGGTCGGGGTCCGTGGTGCGATGGCGGCGAGCCCAGATCGGGTTGTGGTCGGCGCAGCATATGGACGTGCCGGCGATCGCGAAGATCGCGTTCACGTCCGAGGATCGGGTCCGGGAAGTGATCCACAACTTCAACGAGGACGGGTTCGACTCGTTGGCCCCGAAGTACGCGGGTGGCCGGCCGCCGAAGTTCACGTTGCCGCAGCGGCGGGAGATCAAGAAGATCGCTCTGTCGCGGCCGATGGATCATGATCTGCCGTTCTCGACGTGGTCGCTGTCGAAGCTGGCCGAGTTCTTGGTGGCTGAGGGGGTGGTCGACGACATCAGCCACGAGGGCCTGCGGGCGCTGCTCCGCGAGGAAGGCGTCTCGTTTCAAGTGATCAAGACCTTCAAGGTGAGCAACGATCCCGACTACGAGGCCAAAAAGAATCGGGTGCTCGAGCTCTACGACCTCGCGGACGGCAAGACGAAACGGCGTCGCGGTGACCCGCACGTCGTGATCTGCGTGGACGAGTTCGGTCCCTTGAACTTGCAGCCGCATCCCGGCAAGCAGTGGGCGCCGATCGCTGCCGGCAAGGGTGATCCGGCTTCACCGCGACGACGGCGGCGACGCGCGACGTATATCCGGCCGCACGGGGTCCGTCATCTGATCGCCGGCTATGACCTGTCGACCGATCGGCTCTACGGGCACGTCAAGATCCGTAAGGGCCGCACCGAGTTCCTCGCGTTCTGCCGGCACCTGCGATCGTTGCATCCGCCCGAAGTTCGGATCGCGATCGTGCTCGACAACTTCAGTCCGCACCTCTCGACCAAGAAAGACCAACGCGTTGGAGACTGGGCGGCCGCGAACAACGTCGAACTCGCCTACGTACCGTTCTACGCGAGCTGGCTCAACCGCATCGAGGCACAGTTCCAAGCACTCCGCTACTTCGCACTCGACGGCACCGACCACGCCTCACACGCCGAGCAGGCATCGATGATTCGCCGCTACATCACCTGGCGGAACCGCAATGCCCACAACCGGAAACTACGTGAACTCGTGAAGCGCGCAAACGTTGCCTGACACGGCACTAGGTCAGCGTCGCTGCGCGATGGAGGACGAGTCGGCCGCTGTTGCGGTTCTCTTGCCGGCGCGTGCTCCGTGTGATTTCCCCGCCGGCCATGCGCGTACGCGCCCCACGAACGCGCCGTCAGTTCAAGCCGGGTGGGCCACGGAAGCCGCCGAATGGGTTCTGAGTACCGCCTGTCGAGCCGTCGTTGGCGCTGCCGGGAAGCGGTTCGTCGAGGTCGGCGATGACGACGACGTCGCCTTCTTCGAGGCCGCTGCGGATCTCGGTCCATGCCGGTCCGATCGCGCCGACTTCGACGGTGACCGTTTCGGTTGTGTCGCCGTCGAGCACGGTGACCGTGTAGTTGCCGTTGTCGTTGTGGATCGCGGTGGTCGGGACACTGAGCACGTCGTCGCCCTCGTCGATCACGACCGCGACCGACGCGACCGAGCCGCTGCGCACGCCCGCGGTGTCGCCTTCGATGCTGATGGTCACGGGGTAGGTCGTGTCCGAGGTCCCCGTGGTCGCGACGAGCCCGATGTCGACGACCTTTCCGGTCAGGGTCGTGCTCGTTCCGTCCGGAAGAATGGTTGCAACTTGGCCGATCTCGAGGTCGGGAAGATCCGTGACGCTGACCGTCGCCGTGAGCTCGTAGCCGCCGTTCCCGGCGATCGAAATGGTTTGTTCGTCAGACGCCGCACTGACGTCTTCGCCCGCGACGATGTCGACCGAGACGACCGTCCCGTCGATCGGTGCGACGACGATTGCCTGTTGCAACGCTTGTTCGGCGACGGTGATGTCGAGCGCGGCCGCGTCCACCTCGGCCTGGTACGCGATGAGGTCCTCCGACGACGGCGATGCGGCTTCGGGCGCACTGTTGTTGCCGGGCGGCGCCGTGCCACCTTCGGTTCCACCGTTCGTCGGCGGCTGCGTCGTGTTGCCGGTGTCACCCGTCGGTGCCGGCGTTTCACCCGACTCCTGTTCGGAGGTCTCGGTCGCGCGCTGTGCGAGGAGATCGTCGAGCGCGGTTGCGGCGTCGTTCAGCGCCTGTTGCGAAGTGCTGAGCTGCTGTTGCGCGGCGAGTGCGACTTCGAGCGCGTCGTAGCACGCAGTAGCGTCGTCGACCGCGCTGTCGTCCGTCGCTTGCGCATCGAGAGATGCGGGTTCGCCGAGCGCGGCGCAGATCTGATGTGCGGATTCGAGTGCTTCGTGCGCGGCGAGCATGTCGGCGTCGACTTGCTTCTTCGCGTCGAGGACTGCCTGCTGTGCCGCCTGCAGTTCGGCGTCGACGCTCGTGGTCGCCGCGATCAGTTGGAACGTCACTGCGCCGCCGGTGGTCATCGCGGGGATCGTCGCACCCGCCCCGCCGCCCGTGACGGCTTCGCCGTTCTCCGCCTGTTCGAGCGTGAGTTCGGCGCGATCGAGCGCGGCTTGCGCGGTGCGCAGATTCGCTTCGAGCGACGCCGTGTCGAGCGTCGCGAGCACTTGACCCGCCGTCACGCTGTCGCCGGCCGCGACGTCGACACTGGCAACGGTCCCGGCGACGGGAAAGCTGACGGTTGCCTGCGCGACCGGCGCGATCGTGCCCACTTCGTCGAGGGTTTCCTGGACGGCTTGGAAGCTCGCGGTCGCAGTCCGGTAGCCGGAGCCCGGGTCTTGTCCCGCAGCGGCGACGGCGATCCCCGCCAGCGCGACGACCACGACGACCGCGACCGTCGCGATCTTGAACTTGTTCGACGAGAGACGGTGCATGGGTGGGCTACTCGCTTCGGAGGGCGTCGATGGGCGCGAGACGGGCGGCGCGGCCGGCGGGATACACGCCGAAGAGCACACCGACCCCGATCGCGATCACGATGGCGAGCAGCGAGGCGCTCGGTGACGGGATGATGCGCGCGTCGACGAGTCGAGGGACGACGGCCGCGACGAGGATGCCCAAGCCGACGCCGAGCAATCCGCCGGCGAAGCCGAGCATGCTGGCTTCCACGAGGAACTGGCGGCGGATCACACGCGGCCGCGCGCCGAGCGCCTTGCGCAGGCCGATTTCACGAATCCGTTCGGTGACCGACACGAGCATGATGTTCATCACGCCGATGCCACCGACGAGCAGCGAGATGATCGCGATGCCGGCAAGCATGACTGTCATCGTCTGGTCGACCGAGGTGGCCGCCGACAGGA
>JBEVDP010000303.1:0-8293 GCA_040513235.1 Acidimicrobiia bacterium
CGCCTGACTGTTCACGAGTGTTGGTGTACCAAATCGGGGAGCCCGTGATCGACCGCAAGTACCCTTGCGGTCTCTATGGCCACTCGCGTCCTCGCTCGCACGGACGTCCGCGGCGTCGATGGCGACCTGCGGAACGCGCTCGCCCGGCCGCGTCCCGAGGCCGACGATGTGGCCGCCGTGGTTCGGGAGATCCTTGCGATTGTGCGCGGCGGGGGCGACAACGCCCTGCGCGACCTGACCGAACGCTTCGACGGGTTCCGTCCCGACGCATTCGCGGTCTCGCGCGCGGAGCGGGAGGCCGCGCTTGCCCGCGTCGATCCCGAGCTGGCCCGGGCGCTCGAGTTCGCGCGCGACCAGATCCTCGCCTTCCACGAGTCGCAGCTGACGAAGGAACCGGCCCACGAGCGGTCGGGGATCCAAGTGCAGGAACTCGTGATTCCGGTCGACCGGGCCGGCTGCTACGTGCCCGGCGGGCGGGCGACGTACCCGTCGAGCGTGCTGATGACCGCCGTGCCGGCGCGGGTCGCCGGCGTGCCCGAGGTCGTGCTCTGCGTCCCGGCGAGCGCCGACGGCCGCGTCCCCGACGCCACGCTCGCCGCCGCAGCCCTCGCCGACGTCGACGAGCTCTACCGGATCGGCGGCGCCCAGGCCATCGCCGCGCTTGCTTACGGGACTGATTCGATTCCGCCCGTCGACGTGATCGTCGGTCCGGGGAACGCCTACGTCGCAGAGGCGAAGCGTCAGCTCGTCGGCGTGGTCGGCATCGACAGCCTCGCCGGGCCGTCCGACGTGATGATCGTCGCCGACGCCACCTCGGATCCCGAACTCGTCGCCGCCGACCTGCTCGCCCAGGCCGAGCACGGTCCGGGCGGCGGTGCCATCGTCGTGACGTGGGACGAAGCGGTGGCCGACGCGGTCGACGCCGCGCTGGCCCGGCAGCTGGCCGCAACGCCCCGACGCGAGGACGCGACCGCGACGCTGCAGAGCGGCGGTCGCGCCGTACTCGTCGACGACCGTCACCGTGCGATCGTTGCCGTCAACGCCGTCGCACCCGAACACGTGCAGCTGATGTGCGAGGACGCCGACCTGCTGGTGCCCGAAGTGCGAAACGCGGGTGCGGTGTTCGTCGGGCGCGACGCGTCAGCAGTCCTCGGCGACTACATCGCGGGCGTGAACCACGTTCTACCCACCGCGGGCACCGCGCGCTTTGCGAGTGCGTTGCGGGTCACCGACTTCCAAAAGCACGTGCATGTCGTGCGAGTCGAGCCGGGCGCGCTCGCCGAGATCGCGCCCCACGCCATCCGGATCGCCGACACCGAGGGCCTGACCGCGCACGGCGACGCGTGGCGCTTGCGAACGGAGCGTAAATCGTGAGCGCGCGTCAGCGGGACGGGTATCCCGCCCCGCAGCGAGCGGGGCCCGAGCGGCCCGGCCCGAAGGGCCAGGAGCGGAAATCGTGAGCGAGCGCGTGCAACCGCGCGACGACTTGCGCGCGCTCGACGGCTATCACTCACCCCAGCTCGACGTTGCCGTGCGCCTCAACACCAACGAGAGCCCGTACCCGCCGCCCGACGCGTTCATCACCCGCTGGACCGACCGGCTCCGAGCGCTCGACTACCACCGCTATCCCGATCGCAGCGCCGACGAGTTGCGCGCGGCCCTGGGTGGATTCCTCGGTCAGCCGCCGGCGCGGCTCTTCTGCGCCAACGGGTCGAACGAGGTGCTCCAGACACTCCTGCTCACGTACGGCGGGCACGGACGGAGGGCAGCGATCTTCGAGCCGACGTATGCATTGCATGCGCACATCGCACGGCTCACCGCGACCGAAACCGTCGTGGGGGAGCGCGCGCCCGACTTCTCCGTCGACGCGGATGCAGCAGTGCGGCTGATCGAGTCGGCGCGCCCGGCGGTCGTGTTCGTGTGCAGCCCGAACAACCCGACGGGAACGGTCGACCCACCTGAAACGGTCACACGCCTCGCGGACGCCGTCGCCGGCGTCGGCGGGTTGCTCGTCGTCGACGAGGCGTACGGCGAGTTCGCACCCTGGTCCGCGTTGGAACTTGTCGCCGAGTCGCGCCCGCTCGTTGTCGTGCGCACGTATTCGAAGGTGTGGTCGCTGGCGGCGATCCGCCTCGGTTTCGCAGTCGGCCCAGAGTGGGTGATTGCGGAGTTGGACAAGGTCGGATTGCCGTACGCGCTGTCGGTCCCCACGCAGGTTGCCGGAACCGTTGCGCTGGAGTTCCGCGCCGAGATGGAGCAACGGGTCGCGTCGCTGGTCGAAGAGCGGGGCCGCCTCGTCGCCGCCCTCGCCGACCACCCGGGCCTGATCGTCTATCCGTCGGGCGCGAATTTCCTGCTTGTGCGGGTCGACGGCGACGACGGCGTACGCGCTCAGGAACTCTGGGAACGCCTCGTCGAGCGCGGCGTCCTCGTCCGCAACTTTTCGTCGTGGCCGCGGGTCGAGGGATGTGTTCGGGTGACCGTTGGTTCGCCCGCCGAGAACGACGCGTTCCTCGCCGCACTCGAAACCGTGCTCCCGGAGGTGGTTCCGTCATGAGCGAGCGTAAAGACGGCCGGGTTTCCCGGCCGGTAGCGAGCGGGGCCCGAGCGGCCCGGCGCCGCAGGCGCCAAGAGCGGAAGTCATGACCCGATCCGCGACGCTCCGCCGGGAGACCAAGGAGACGACTGTCGAAGTCACGCTCGTGATCGACGGTACCGGGACGACTTCGGTCGGGACCGGCATCCCGTTCTTCGACCACATGCTCGAACAACTCGGGAAGCACGCCGGCTTCGACCTCACGGTGGAAGCACAAGGCGATCTCGCCGTCGATCTCCACCACACGGTCGAGGACGTCGGGATCGTCATCGGCAACGCCTTGCGCGAAGCGCTCGGCGACAAGGCGGGAGTACGACGTTTCGCGAACGCGCTCGTGCCGCTCGACGAAGCGCTCGTACAGGTCGCGCTCGACCTTTCCGGACGGCCGTACCTCGTCTACGACGTCGACCCGATCTCGGAATGGATCGGGACGTTCGACCCGCAACTCGCGGAAGAGTTCTGGAAGGGTTTTGTCGACGGAGCACGCGTCACACTGCACTTGCGCTCGGTCTCGGGGAAGAACGGCCACCACGTCATTGAGGCGTCGTTCAAAGGTGTGGCTCGAGCGTTGCGCGACGCGGTGCGCGTCGAAGGCTCGGGGGTACCGTCCACCAAAGGCACCTTGTCGACGTGACGATTGCCGTCATCAATTACGGGATCGGCAATTTGCGTTCGGCAGAGAAGGCGCTTGCGCACCTGGGTGCGGACGCGGTGCTCACCGCCGACGCCGACAAGATCGCGCGTGCCGACAAGGTCGTCCTCCCTGGTGTAGGTGCGTTCGGGGCGTGCATGCGAGCGCTGCGCGATGCGGGCCTCGAAGCGGTGGCCAAGGAAGCAGCTACCGACGGCCGCCCGTTCCTCGGGGTGTGCATCGGGATGCAGATGCTGTTCGAGGCGAGCGACGAGTCACAGGACGTTGCCGGCCTAGGGGTTGTCGCGGGTCGAGTCACGCGGTTACCGGACACCGTGCGGCTGCCGCAGATCGGTTGGAACACGCTCGAGGTAACGCCGGGCAGCCGGTTGTGCGCCGGGCTCGACACCCACTCTTGGCTCTACTTCGTGCACGGGTACGCCCCGGAACCGGCCGACGCGACGGTCGTGGCTGCCTGGTGCGAGTACGGGCGGCGGTTCGCGGCCGCAATCGAGGCGGGCCCGTTATGGGCGACGCAGTTCCATCCCGAAAAGAGCGGCGCCGACGGTCTCCGCTTGCTGCAGAACTTCGTGGACGCCGCGTGACGATGGACCTGTATCCCGCGATCGACCTGCGCGAGGGACGCGTCGTGCGGCTGAAGCAGGGCGACTACGCCCGCGAGACGCAGTACAGCGACGACCCCGTCGAGATCGCTCAGCACTTCGAGGCGGGCGGGGCGCGTTGGATTCACGTCGTCGATCTCGACGCGGCGCGGTCGGGTGTGCTGTCGAATCGTGACGTCGTTGTCGCGATCTGCAAGGCGGTGTCGTGCAAGGTGCAGTGCGGCGGTGGGGTCCGTACCGCAGAGGCGGCACACGCACTGCTCGAAGGCGGCGCGGCGCGGGTCGTCATCGGGACCGCCGCGGTCGAACACCCTGAGCTCATCGATGCGCTCACGCTGCGGTTCCACGGCCGGATCGCGATCGGGCTCGACGCGCGAGGGCGCGATGTCGCGACCCACGGGTGGGAGAGTGCTTCGGGGCGCGACCTGCTCGACCTGGCCCGCTCCTTCGACCGGCCGGGCGTGGGCGCGCTCGTCGTCACCGAGATCGGGCGCGATGGCATGTTGCAGGGTCCCGACCTCGAACAGCTCGCCGCGGTGCTGGAAGTCGTGCGGCTGCCGGTCATCGCGAGCGGCGGCGTCGCCACGATCCACGACCTGCGCCAGCTCGCGATGCTGTCGGTCGCGGGACGCAAGCTGGCCGGCGCGATCACGGGTGCGGCTTTGTACGAAGGCAAGTTCACGGTGGCTGAAGGGATTGCTGCGTGCTCGCGGTCCGGGTGATCCCGTGCCTCGACGTCGATGCGGGCCGCGTCGTGAAGGGGGTGCGGTTCGTCGAGATCCGAGATGCCGGCGACCCGGTGGAGCTCGCGGCGCGATACGACGCCGAGGGTGCCGACGAGCTGGTGTTCCTCGACATCACCGCGTCGGCCGACGACCGGGACACCATGTTGCACGTCGTCGAGCAAGTGGCCGAGCAGGTCTTCATCCCGTTCACGGTCGGCGGGGGACTGCGGGATGTCGAAGACGTCCGGCGGATGTTGCGCGCCGGCGCCGACAAGGTGTCGCTCAACACCGCCGCGATCGAGCGTCCGGAACTGGTGGCGGAGTCGGCCGGCGAATTCGGCGAACAGTGCATCGTGGTGGCGATCGACGCGCGGCGCCGGGGCGAGAGTTCGGGGTGGGAAGTGACGACCCATGGTGGGCGCCGCGCGACCCAGCTGGATGCGGTGGAGTGGGCAGTGCACGCATGCGACCTCGGCGCCGGCGAGATCCTCCTCACGTCGATGGACCGCGACGGCACCCACGCCGGTTACGACATCGACCTCCTCCGGGCGGTCGGCGACGCGGTGAACGTGCCGGTCATCGCCAGCGGGGGTGTCGGGACGTTGGACCACCTGTACGAGGGGATCGCAGCGGGCGGCGCCTCGGCCGTGCTGGCGGCGTCGATCTTCCACTTCGGCCAGCACACCGTCGCCGAGGCCAAACAACACCTGGCCGACCGCGGCCTCCCCATCCGCCCCGTCCCCTGACCCGCCCGTTCTCGGGTGGCACCGAGGCAGAAAAACCTCACGTCAGATGTGAGGAATTTGCTCACGATGCAGTGGTGGACGACGGCGGGAATCGGACTACCCTCGCCGGCACGGTGCCGGTCGTAGATGGCCGGCCCTCAGTAGGGGGTGCTGATGCCCGAGACGCACTACCTGGCGAACGGCGCGACGCGAAGTGTCGACGATCACTTCTTCCGTCGCTACCGCGAGCTCCTCGACGCGGAGGACAACGCGTTCGACGAGCTCGAGCACGCGTACGAAGACGGTGACCGCGCACACTTCGAGAACGACCTCGCCGCATGGCAGGTCGCACTCGAACAGCGGGCAACCTTCCTCGAACGCCACGGCGTCATTGCCGCGCCGCTCGCCCTCTAGCGCGTTTTCCCGCTCAGGCCCGCCCCGGGCCCACCGGCCGTGCGCCGTCGGCTCGCGGGCGATTCAGGCGGAACTCAGACCAGCGAGGAATTCGTCGGTCGCCGCGATCACGCGGTCGGTGCGGCCGACGAAGAAGTGACTCGCGCCGGACACGATCTCCGTGGTCGTGTTCGACCACTCCGCGACCCCGGCAACGACCTCGTCGGGCGCGCGGAACTCGTCGTGCTGCGCGAGAACGAGGTGCTTCGGGCGCGGCGTGTGAGCGACCGGCCCGAAGTCCGCGCGGAACCGCAAGGGCGGCGCGATCGCGACCCAGCCCGCGACCCGCTCGTCGGCAACCGACAGCGCCATGTCGGCGCCGAACGACCAGCCGACGAGCACGAGCGGCACGCCTGCAACCGTGGCCGCGAGTTCGTCGAGTGCGGCCGCGACGTCGGCGGGCTCTCGCACGCCGCCTCCGTACTCGCCGGTGCTGCGCTCGACGCCTCGGAAGTTGAACCGCAGCACGGAGTATCCGGCCACCGGGAGCGCTTCGAACAGGGCCGAAACCACGAGGCTCCGCATCGTGCCGCCGTACTGCGGGTGGGGATGGCACAGCACGACGCCCGCCCGCGGCGGTCCCGCCGCCGGCGCGTACTCGGCCTCGCACACCTCGCCGTCCTCGGTGTGCAGGACACGATCTTCGATCGTCACGCCGTGACTCCCGTCGCGGCCGCGACAAACGCCAGGATCATGGCTTCCTCCCGCCACGCGTCGTACCGGCCCGACGGACCGCCGTGGCCCGCGTCGAGTTCGGTGTGCAACATGATCGGGCGGTCGGACGTGTTGAGCGTTCGGAGCTTCGCGACCCACTTCGCCGGCTCCCAGTACTGCACGCGCGGATCGTTGAGTGCCGTGGTGACGAGCATGGCCGGATACGCCTGGGCGCGCACGTTGTCGTAAGGCGAGTACTCCTTGATCCACGCGTAGTCGTCGGCCTGACGAGGATCACCCCACTCTTCCCACTCGGTGATCGTGAGCGGGAGTTCCGCATCGAGCATCGTCGTCAGCACGTCGACGAACGGAACCTCGGCCACGATCGCCGCGAACAGGTCGGGCCTGAGGTTGACGACCCCGCCCATCAGCAAACCGCCCGCGCTGCCGCCGCGCGCGACGAGTCGCGCCGGCGTCGTGTAGCCGTGCGCGACCAGCGCCTCCGCACAGCCGACGAAGTCGAGAAACGAATTGCGCTTGTACTCGAGCCGCCCGGCCTCGTACCACGCACGGCCGAGTTCTCCGCCACCCCGCACATGTGCGATCGCGAAGACGAACCCGCGGTCGAGCAGTGAGAGCCGCGATGCTCGGAAGGTGGCATCGGTGGAGTGCTCGTACGCGCCGTAGCCGTAGAGCAACGCGGGCGCGGTGCCGTCGAGCGCGACATCTTTGCGATGAACGATCGACATCGGCACGCGCGCGCCGTCCGGTTGCTCGGCCCACACCCGCGCCGAGGTGTAGGCCGATGCGTCGTATCCGCCGCGCACGGGCTGCGTCTTCACGATCTTCGCCGTGTGCGCGGTCAGGTCGTAGTCGACGTCGGTGGCGGGCGCGACGAGCGACGTGTAGCCGTAGCGCAGGACTCCGGTATCGAACTCCGCGTTGGCCCCGACCCAGGCGGTGTAGACGGGATCGGGGAAGGCGATCACGTGATCGGTGCCACTCGCACAGTCGAGGACGCGCAGTTCGACGAGACCTTCGCGCCGCTCGCTCAGGACGATATGGCTCGCGAACGCGTCTACGTCCTCGAGCCGCACGTCGGCGCGGTGCGGAACGAGCTCGACCCAGGCTGCGCGCCCGGGATCCGACGTGGGTGCCGCGACGAGTTTGAAGTTCCTGGCGCCGTCGGCGTTGGTGATGACGAGAAAGCGCTCGCCGTGGGCAGCATCACGATGATGCTCGACCGTGTACTCGAGCCCGGCCTCACGCGCGGCCACGACCGCGGGCGTCGCGGTCGGATCGTTCGCGGGGACGAACCAGATCTCGGACTGCGTCTTCGACGCGGAGTCGACCAGAACGTAACCGCCGCTGCGCGTGCGGTGGACGGTGACGTAGAACCGCTCGTCGTCTTCTTGGAAGACGAGGACGTCGGCGGCAGCTTCAGTGCCCAACTCGTGCCGCCACACCTGCCACGGCCGCATCGAGTCGTCGAGCCGGACGTAGAAGCACGTGCGCGCGTCGTCGGCCCAGGCGAGGCCGTACGTCACGTCGTCGACGACATCGGCGAAGTCGCGGCCAGTCGTCAGGTCGCGAAAGTGCAACGCGTAGCGCTCGCCGCCCGAGGTGTCGACGGAGTACGCAACCACCGCGTGGTCGGGGGTGATGGCGAAACCTCCGAGCGCGAAGTAGGGGTGGCCCGCTGCCTCGACGTTCTCGTCGAGCAGTACCTGCTCCTCCCCGCCGCCCCGGGGCCGCCGCGCGTGGATCGCGTACTGGAGGCCTTCGACAGTACGGGTGACGTATTCCCAGTCGTCGCGCGGGACGGGCGCGGAGATGTCGGTCTCCTCGATCCGGGCCTTGATCTCGCCGAAGATCCGCTCACGAAG
>JBEVDP010000304.1:0-7122 GCA_040513235.1 Acidimicrobiia bacterium
GCCACGACGTCGGTGGTGGTTCCGTCGGCGAGGTAGAACTTCACCGCGAGGCCACGGGCGTCTCGCGCGGTATCGGGCGCGGTTGGGTCACCGCTCCCGTTCGAGAATCGGACGTGTGCGCGGACTTCACCGCCGCGAAGATGTGGGGCTCGACTGAGCCGAGCGGCCGCTGCCGTCGCCGTGAAGTTCGCTGCGCACAGCACACCTTTGGCGTGCGCGGCGCGGTGACCCGGGTGCACGCCGTAACTCGCGTTGATCGACGCCACCAAACGCTCCGAGAGATCGTCGCTCGGCATTTCACCGGAGCCTACGACGCACCGACCTCGCCGGCCTGTTCCAGCATGCACGTGTCCACGAGTCCGCACGTCGCGATCCATGCAGGTGGTGGGCGGTAGAGGGCTCGAACCTCCGACCTCAGCCGTGTGAAGGCTGCGCTCTAGCCAACTGAGCTAACCGCCCCAGGGACCGGACAGCGTACCAAGTGTGTGTTTGGGCGTGACACTCCACTTTCCGGAGTGTCGTGACCAAACATGTCAGGCGAAGTTGCCGCCGGTCGCGACGTAGCGCTCGGCGACCGCGCAGTGGAGAGCGATTCCGGCGCGCATCGCGTCTTCGTCGAGCAGCATCCGGTTCGAGTGACACGAGTGCGCTTGCGCGGGGCGGACGCCGGGCGGGCATACGCCGAGGAACGCGAGCGCGCCCGGCGTCTGTTCCAGCACGTAGGAGAAGTCTTCCGCGCCCATCACCGGCGCGGGCATGCGGCCGGTGTTGGCGACGCCCAACAGGTCGGCCGCGACAGCGAGCGCGAAGCCGGCAAATCCCTCGTCGTTCACGGTCGGGGGGTACCCGGGCTCGATCGTCAGCGTGGCGGCCATGTCGTGCGCGGACGCGATCCCGGTGACGACGCGTTCGATGCCTTCCAGCGCGCGGCGGCGACTCGACTTCGACACCGCCCGCACCGTGCCCCGCATGATGACGTCTTCGGGGATCACGTTGGTTGTAGTGCCGGCGCGGATGTATGCGATCGTGACGACTGCGGGGTCGAACGCGTCGACCCGGCGGGTCACGAGTGCTTGCAACGCCTGGATGATCTCAGCCGCGACAGGAATGGGATCGAGCGCGAGGTGCGGAGTCGACGCGTGCCCGCCCCGGCCGACCACGCGAATGTCGAGCACGTCGGCCGACGCCATGAGCGGGCCACCCTTGGTCCACAACGAACCTGACGGCAGGTTGGGCGCGACGTGTAGCGCGAACGCAGCATCGACGTCGGGGTTCTCGAGGACACCTTCGTCGATCATGTAGCGCGCGCCAGCGAACCCTTCTTCCCCGGGTTGGAACGCGAAACGAATCGAACCGGCCAACGATTCACGGCGCCCCGCGAGGATCCGAGCCGCGCCGACCAGCATTGCGACGTGCGCGTCGTGCCCGCACGCGTGCATCGATCCCTTGACCGTGCTCGCGAACTCGAGGCCGGTGTCTTCCGGCATCGGGAGCGCGTCCATGTCGGCTCGCAGCAGCAACACGGGGCCGTCGTCACGGCCGCGCAAATCCGCGACAACCGACGACACCTCGCTCCCCGTGGAGATGTCGAGGCCGAGTCCGTCGAGCGCGTCGACGACGGCGGCCTGGGTCTTCGGAAGCGTGAGGCCCAACTCGGGCTCCGCGTGGATGCGACGCCGCAGCGCCACCACGTCGTCGAGCACTCCCCCGGCGGCGTCGAGCAGATCGTGCATGCGGCGGACACTACGCGTCCGCGCGGAACCAATCCCGGACGGCGCTCGCAAACGCACCCTGATACGCGACATAGGCGCCGCGGAGGTCGGCGCCGGGCCAGTCGCTCGGACACAGCTCTGCGGGGAGCAGCGGGTCGGCGCGCACGTGGGCGAGGACGGCGGCGCCGACGATGAATCCGTCGGCGAGCCGGGAATCGGTTGCTGCGGTGAGGCTTTCGGTCGCACGCCGGAGCCGGATTGTGAGCTGTTCCGCGCGCCGGGCCCACGTCTTCGGAGCAAAGAGAAGCTCGGCCCGCTCGGCGGCGCCGGCCTCCGGTTCGCCGCGCCACCACGAGCACTGGCTCCGCCCGATGGCCCACGCGTCCGCGGGCGCGGCGGCGTCAGGCAGGTTGTCGGGCCGGACCCAGACACCCTCACGCTCCTCGCCGTAGCGCAGGCGGCGCATGGCGTCACGCAACGCCGCGCGTTCGGTCGCCGGCCGCGCTCGGGCGTCGACCACGGCGATCGCCCACCGACCCTGCCACCGCAAGAGGTCGGGCGCCAGGCTCCACTCCTGAGCCGGCTGACGGCCCCGCACCCGCCCGGCCAACTCGTACACCCCGTCCTGCGCCACGAGCTCGCCGCGATCGACCATCCGGCTCAAAGCCACCCGGGCCGTGCCCGGCGCGATCCCGAAGAGCCCGCACCAGCGCACCAGCCGCGCGCCCGCCAGCCGGGGCGGGCGCATTCCGAGCAACAGGCTCGCGACCACCGACCGCGGCGTCAGCGGCCGCTCGAGAGCCTTACGTTCCTCCGTCATCCGTCGCAGAAGTGTAATATCAAACCGATGGCCGCCACGATGATCCCGAACCCCGCCCTCCTGGGTGACTTCGAGCCGACGGCACGCCTGAAGACCGACGCCCGCCCCGCGCCGCCGTGGCGCGAGGAGCTGCGGCGCATCCCGAACCTGCGCAATGCGCTCTCGGTCGCCTCGGTGTGGGCGCAGACCCTCGGCCTGATGTGGTTCGCGGTGTGGGCCGACCGCTGGCCCATCGCGCGTTGGTTCGTATGGGCGATCGTGTTCGTGCTCATGGGCCGCGCCCATGCGCAGTTCGCGGCGCTGATGCACGAAGCCGCCCACCGGCTCCTGTTCCGCAGCAAGAAATGGAACGACTGGGTCGGACGGTGGCTCCTCGGCTACCCCTCGTTCACACCGATCGACCTCTACCGGCGTGGGCACATGGCGCACCACCGCGAGGAGTTCGGTCCCGACGAACCTGACATCCCGCTCTACCGCGGCTATCCGATCCAACGCGACTCACTACGCCGCAAGCTCGTGCGCGACGCGACGGGGCGCACAGGCTGGAAGCTGTTCAAGGGCTTACTGCGCGGCGTGCGCGCACCCGGGCCGGGCGGTCAGCAAGCTCGTCGCATCGTCGCGGTGCAGCTCGCGCTCATCGCGATCTCGATCGCCGTCGGCCACCCGTTCGTGTACTGGTTGCTGTGGTTCTTGCCCTACCTCACCGTCTGGCGGGTCATCAACCGGCTTCGCTCGATCGCCGAGCACGGCGGGATGCACGCCTCGAAGGATCGCCGCGAGACCACTCACACCGTGCGGCAGCACGGGCTGGCGCGCTTCCTGCTCGTCCCGCACCACATCGGATGGCACCTCGCCCACCACGTCGACTCCGGTATCCCGATGACGAAGCTGCCCCAGTTCCACGCCGAACTGGTGCAGGCTGGCTATGTCACCGACGCCCTGGAGTACCCGAGCTACCCCGCGCTGTGGCGCAGGCTCTCCTCCGCCTGAGGCGACCCGCAGACGGAGCCACCGGGAGCCGGGGGCGAGCCCTCGGAGCGGGAGGTCTCAGTCCCCCCGGGTACCCTCCCCGGCCGTGACGCAGTTCGACGAGGTCGCCGCGGTGATGGAGGCGCAGGTTCCGACGCGCCGCTTGAAGCCGGACCCGATCGACGACGACACGGTTCTCACGCTGCTCGAGCTCGCCGGCCGCGCGACGGCGGGCAAGCGCCGGCGCTGCGAATTCGTCGTCGTGCGCGACCCCGACGTTCGCCACCAGCTGGCGCGCATCTACCGGCAGGGCTGGTCGATCTACAAGCGCGTTCTGCACAGCCGCGCCGGCGAAGACTCGCTGCTCGCGGCCCGGCAGTGGGAAGCCGACCACTTCGAAGACGTGCCGGTCCTGATCGTGCCGTGCGTACGCGGGCGCCGTCCGGTGTTCCCGGCGGTCGGCGCGGCCGCGTTCTACGGCAGCGCGTTTCCTGCCGTCCAGAATCTGGCCCTGGCGGCCTCGGCCCGCGGGCTGGGCGCCAGCGTCACGACCCTTGCACTGTGGTCGTCGTGGGAGGCCCGCCGCACCCTCGGCCTCCCTCGTTCGGTCACCCCGGTGGCCGTCGTGGCGCTCGGCTGGCCACGCGGTCCGGCCGAACCACTGCCGGTGCCCCCCGTGGGCAACCTCATCCATCTCGACCGGTTCGGCCACCAGCCATTCCGCTCCCACGTCCGCCGCGCGAACGCCGACATGGCATGATTGCGGTATCACTCCGAGGCAGGTGACGACGTGCCCAGAAAAGGACGCGCACGCCGCTTTCGTGAAGCGCGCAAGCTCAAGCAGGGATACGACGACGGGTTGTTCCGGGAGGGCTCGGGAACGCTCGCGGACGTCTCCGAAGGTGGCGACGACGACGAACTCGACGATGACGACGACTTCGACGACGAGTTCGACGACGACGAGGACGACTGGGACCCCGATCACCAGCAGAACTAGTCCACGTACGACCCGCGCACGGAGAAGGACGTATACGTGGACGCGTCGGTGACGCTCGCCGGAGGCGAGGAAGCGGGTTACGCAGTCCGCGGGTCGGGGCTGTCGGAGTCGAGCTCGTAGCGCGCGATCGCCTTCGCCACCTCTTCGCCCGACACGGCACCCGTTTGCGCGAGACCGTCCAGCACCGCAACGGTCACGTTCTCCGCGTCGACCTCGAAGTGGCGGCGCAGCGCCGCGCGCGTGTCCGAGAAGCCGTAGCCGTCGGTACCGAGCACGATGTACGGCTGCGGCACGAAGCGACTGATGCTGTCGGGCACGGCCTTCACCCAGTCGGTGACCGCGATGATCGGCCCCTCGGTCCCGCCGAGCTGCTCGGTCACGTACGGCGTGCGCGGCGCTTCTTCCGGGTGCAGCCGATTCCAACGCTCGCACTCGAGCGCGTCCTCGCGCAGTTGCTTCCACCCGGGCGCGCTCCACACGTCGGCGCCGACGTTGTGGTGTTCGGCGAGCAGCCGCTGGGCCTCGAGTGCCTGCAACATCATGGTGCCGCTGGCCACGATCTGCGCGCGGTGTGCGTACTCGCCCTCGGGCGCTTCGCGGAACCTGTAGAGCCCGGCGACGATGCCGTCTTCGGCACCTTCGGGCATCGCGGGCTGCGAGTAGTTCTCGTTGTAGAGCGCGATGTAATAGAAGCAATCCTCGGGGTCGGGTCCGTACATGCGTCGGATGCCGTCGCGCACGATGACTGCGACCTCGTACGCGAACGCCGGGTCGTACACGCGACAGTTCGGAAACGCCATCGCGTACAGGAGCGACTGGCCGTCGCAGTGTTGGAGGCCTTCGCCGGTGAGCGTCGTGCGACCCGCGGTTGCGCCCATCAGGAATCCGCGGCCGCGCTGGTCTCCGAACGACCAGATGAGATCGCCGACGCGCTGGAACCCGAACATCGAGTAGTAGGTGAAGAACGGGATCATCGGCTGACCCCACGTGGCGTACGACGTGGCTGCCGCCGTGAACCCGGCCATCGAACCGGCTTCGGTGATCCCCTCTTCGAGGATCTGGCCCGTGTCGGATTCGCGGTACGAAAGCATCAGCGCGGCGTCAACGGGTTCGTACTGCTGCCCGAACGGCGCGTAGATCTTGAACTCGGGGAACAGCGCGTCCATACCGAACGTGCGCGCCTCGTCGGGGATGATCGGCACGACGCGGTGTCCCCACTCCGGTTCCTTCATCAATGTCCGCAACAGGCGCGTGAACGCGGTCGTCGTCGACGCTTGGATCTTCTCGCCGGTTCCCGCCGTGAGCTGGTCGATGATCTCGTCCCGCGGGAAGATCGTGATCTTTCTGCGCTCGACGCGCTCGGGGAGATAGCCATCGAGCGCGCGGCGGCGCTCCATCAGGTACTCGTACTCGGGCGAACGGACCCCGGGGTGGAAGTAAGGGGATAGGTCGCCCGATTCGAGTGTCTCGTCCGTGATGTCGAGGTACAAGCGGTCGCGGAATTCTTTCAGGTCGTCGACGTCCATCTTCTTGATCTGGTGCGTCGCGTTGCGCGCCTCGATGTCGGTGCCGAGTGTCCAGCCCTTGATGGTCTTGGCGAGAATGACGGTCGGCGAACCTTCGTGTTCCACTGCGGCCTTGTACGCCGCGTAGAGCTTGCGGTAGTCGTGACCACCGCGCGGCAGCCGTTGCAACTCCTCGTCGCTCAAGTGCTCGGCCATCTTCCGCAAACGCGGATCGGGACCGAAGAAGTGTTCGCGGATGTACGCGCCCTGCTCGACGGCGTATTTCTGGAACTCGCCGTCGAGCGTCGTGTTCATCTTGTTCACGAGCACACCGTCGACATCGCGCGCGAGCAGGTCGTCCCACGCGCTTCCCCACACGACCTTGATGACATTCCAACCCATGCCACGGAACAGCGACTCGAACTCCTGAATGACCTTGCCGTTGCCGCGCACCGGTCCGTCGAGTCGTTGCAAGTTGCAGTTGACGACGAAGATCAGATTGTCGAGCCGCTCACGCGCCGCGAGCGGCAGGCCCGCGATCGCTTCGGGCTCGTCCATCTCGCCGTCGCCGGTGAAGCACCACACCTTGGCCTGGGAGGTGTCGGCGATCTCCCGCTGGTACAGGTAGCGATTGAAGCGCGCCTGATACACGGCGTTCAAAGGGCCGAGACCCATCGACACCGTCGGGAACTCCCAGAAGGTCGGCATCCGCCGCGGATGCGGATATGACGACAGGCCGCCTCCGCCGACTTCCCGCCGGAAGCGATCGAGTTGCTCTTCGGTCATGCGCCCTTCGAGGAAGGCGCGGCTGTAGATGCCGGGCGCGGCATGACCCTGGAGGAAGACTTGATCGCCGAAACGACCGTCGCCCTTGCCGCGGAAGAAGTGGTTGAAGCCGACCTCGTACAGCGCCGCCGCGGACGCGTACGTCGAGAGGTGCCCGCCGAGGCCGTCGAAACGATGGTTGGCGCGGTGCACCATGACAACCGCGTTCCAGCGGATGAACGCGCGGATGCGGCGCTCGATGTGCTCGTCGCCCGGGAACCAGGGCTCCTGCTCGCGCGGAATCGTGTTGATGTAGTCGGTCTGCACCATCGCCGGGACGCCGACGCCCTTGTC
>JBEVDP010000305.1:0-3375 GCA_040513235.1 Acidimicrobiia bacterium
CGCGGCGCCCTTCATTCGGCGCCGCCGCACGCTGGCGAGCCAAGTCGCCGAAGCCGCGACGTGGGTTGCCGCGCAGGGCGGGCGCGACATCACGAGCGACATCGCCACGCTCCAGCTCGCGCAGGCGGCCCGCGTCCTCGATCGGTGGATCGACTTCTGGGTCCCCTTTCTCGAAGCGGCGCGCGAGCGCGGTGAGGTTCGCGGCGATCTCGACGCGCGCCAAGCGGGCGAATGGATCATGCGCATGATCATCTCGCTCGTCACCATCCCCTCGGTCACCGTCGATCTGCACGACCGCGACCAAGTCCGCCGGTACGTCACCGATCACATCGTCAACGGCTTCCAATAGGAGCGATTGCCATGGCCATGAAGTTCGCGCTGTTCTACGAGATCCCCGTCGCCAAGCCGTGGGACGCCGAGAGCGAGCACCGGGCGTACAAGGAGACGATCGAGCAGGCCGTGCTCGGCGACAAGGTGGGGTTCCACTCGTTCTGGACGGTGGAGCACCACTTCCTCGAGGAGTACTCACACTGCTCGAACCCGGAGGTGTTGTACGGCGCGATCGCGGCGCAGACGCAGAACATCAGGCTCGGATACGGCGTGCGACTCCTGCCGAAGCCGTACAACCACCCGATCCGCACGGCGGAGTCGGTTGCGGTGCTCGACCTGATCTCCGACGGTCGCGTCGAGTTCGGCACGGGTCGCTCGTCGACGCGCGCCGAGCTCGAAGGCTTCGACATCGATCCCCACGAGACGCGCGCGATGTGGAGCGAGGCGCTCGATCACATCGTGAGCGCGTGGACCGAAGAGGTCTATCAAGCCGACGGGAAGTACTGGCGCATGGGCGCGCCCCGGCGCGTGCAACCCAAGCCCCTTCAACAGCCGCACCCACCGATGTGGGGCGCGACGTCATCACCCGACGGCCACCGCGAGATCGGCCGCCACGGGCTCGGCTTGTGCTCCTTCACCGTCGGCGTGCCGCCCGAACAACTGGCCGAACGCCTCGCCCTGTACCGGCAGGGCCTGTCGGAGTGCACGAAGCCCGCGGGCAAGTTCGTCAACGACCAGGCCGCGACGTTCACCATGGTGCACTGCGCGAACGACAAGGAGCAGGCGTATGCCGACGCCGCGGAGTCGTTCCCGTGGTACGTGAAGCACGGCGCCGCGCTGATCGGCTCGGTCGCCGAGCTCCTCGAAGGCAAGGACCTCGGCACATATGCGTACGCGGCCGGGCCGCTCGAGCACGACCGGTCGGGCGCACTGGAGCACCTCACGTTCGACTTCCTGCACGACAGCGGTGCCTGCATCGTCGGTGACCCCGAGGAGTGCGTCGCGACGGCGAAGCGCTACGAAGCCGCCGGCTGCGATCTGCTGCTGTGCCTCGTGAACCCCTACAAGATCCCCCACGACCGAGTGATGGAGTCGATCGAACTCCTCGGCACCCAAGTCATCCCCGAGTTCGCCTGATCCCGCCCATGCGTCATGCTCTTGTGCGCTATTCGGCGGTGAACCAGCGGTTGGGGTCGACGCTGAGGAGGCCGGCTTCGATCACCATCCGACTGAACGGGCGGCCGAGTTGTACGAAGCGTTCGGCGTCGTCGTCGGAGAGGCCCGCGTAGGCAGGCAAGGACAACGCGTCGGTGCGGTCCTCGATGCGCTGACGTTGTTCGCGGCCGGCATCGGTGAACTGGCCCGATGCGTCGACGAGGCCACGCGCGGCCAGCCGTTCGATCGCGGCGTCCCATTCGGGCTGGGGCCACGCCCGGCTCGATGCGAGCAGCTCCGCCGGGATGTCGTTCGTCGCCGCATGGGTGACCAGCGCTTCAACGCCGGACAGACCTTCCGCGGTGAGCACCGCGATGTGTCCGTCGCCGCGGTACTCGCGCAGCAACGTCTGCGCGTGCCACAGGATCAGGTGCGCCTCGTCGGGCCACGACAGCGACGCGTGGCCGGCGAACAACGGACGGCCGTGCACACCGTCTTCGCACGCGGCGACCGCGGCTTGCCGCGCGATACCGGCGACCTCGGCCAAGTCGGTGGAGCCGATCGCCTCTCCGAACGCGCGTCGTAGCGCGGCATCAGCCCCTTCCAGCCGCGCTTCGAGCAGCCGCGCGGGCGTAACGGTGTCCCACACGCCGTTCATTGCCCGCTGCACCAAGCCCGGATAGAAGTTGAAGAACGTTGCGACCACGACGTCGGCCGGCACCGGTCCCATCGCCGCGGAACGCGACGCGAAGTATCCGGTGCGGTGGTGCGTGATGCCCAGCCGCGCGTATGCGTCCTGCGCTTCCGACGCGAAGTAGATCATCCCGTGCACGGGTTCGAGCGCCCGCCACGGGCGCCTTGCGACTCGCGCGGGATCCGTCCCCGGCGCACGGGCGCTCACCTCAACCATGTCCGCTCATGGCGCTTCGCGCCGGGCCGCTCGGGCCCCGGTTCGCTGCTCGCCGGGATACCCGGCGCGCGGGCGCTCACCTCAGGCATTCAGGTCGCCCGACATCTTCTCCACGGTCTCGATGTACTCCTGCACCATGTCGAGGATCACCTGGCGCGATGTCTGCACGTGGTCCATGCTCCCGACGATTTGACCCACCGGCATGCCGAACAGGTCCCGCCGCTCGGAGCGCGCGATGCGAGCGCGAGCCTTCTGCGTCGCCATGAACTGCAGCGGCATGGGGAGCGTGCCGGGGCAGTCGTCGCGTTCCCAGGCGTCCGTCCATTCCGTCTTCAGCATGCGCGCGGGCTTGCCCGTGAGCGAACGCGAGCGCACGGCCTGACGGCTGTCGGCCGCGAACAAGCGGTTCATGCCCTCCGGCCCCGTGTTGCTCTCGGCGACACCCAGCCAGATCGAACCCGTCCAGACGCCCGACGCGCCGAGCGCCATGCCCGCGGCCATCTGGCGACCGGAACCGATCCCGCCCGCGGCGAGCACCGGCGTCGGGTGCACGGCTTCGACCACTTGCGGGACGAGCACCATCGTCGCGATCTCACCCGTGTGGCCGCCGGCCTCGGTGCCCTGCGCGATCACGATGTCGACTCCCTGCGCGACCTGCTTCTGGGCCTGGTCGGCGCGACCGACGAGCGCGGCAACCATCACGCCATGCTCGTGCGCGGCGTCGACAACGTCCTTCGGCGGCGGGCCGAGCGCGTTGGCGAGCAGCTTGATGTCGTGCGCGAGCGCGATCTCCACCTGCGGCTTCGACGTCGCGTTCGTCCAACCGAGCAACCCCGATCCTCCGAGCCCGCCGGTGCCCTCGTCCGCTCCGGCATCGGGCGCCGCGTCCTCGGGAAGCGGCGGCACACCCAACTCGTCGAGCACCTGGTCGATCCACTTGGTCGTCTCTTCGGGAATGCTCTCTTGGAGCTTGCCGAGCA
>JBEVDP010000306.1:0-4490 GCA_040513235.1 Acidimicrobiia bacterium
GGGCCTGTCGAAGCGGCGCGCCCGCGCAAGCGGCGCCGTCGGTCCGCCGAGAATGCGCTCGACACGGCATCGCGCGTCATCGACGAACTCGGTTTGGAAGGCTTCGCGGATGCCGGCATGATCGCCGGTCGCTACGGCGAATCAGGCAATGGCGACGCGCCAGAGGGGCTGGGCGAAGCGCGCACCTTCGGGCACGTGCTCGTCGACGAGGCGCAGGATCTCACCGCGATGCAGTGGCGCATGCTCGCCCGCCGGGTGCCTTCGGGCTCCATGACACTCGTTGGCGATCCCGGCCAGGCCAGTCAGCCCGGCGCGGTCGCGACCTGGGACGACGTGCTCGCGCTGGTGCCCACGCACAACCCGCCGAACTTCGTGACCCTGTCGGTCAACTACCGCACGCCGGCCGAGGTGATGGACGTCGCGTCGCGCTTGCTCGCGGTCGCGGCACCGACGATTGAGCCGTCGCGTTCGGTGCGCGCCACCGGCGAGCAGCCGCGATTCATCTCGGTCGCGCCCGACTTGCTGATCACAGAAACGGCCGCGGCCGTGCGCGCAGCAGTGGCCAGAACCGGAACGATCGCAGTCATCGCGCCGATCGAGTTGCACGCCGTGTTGGCCGACGCGCTCGCCGAGTTCGGCGCGGCAACGGATGCCGCCGAAGCGCTCGACGCTGCGGTCGCGGTGCTCGACGCGACTGCCGCAAAGGGTCTCGAGTTCGACCACGTCGTGGTGGTGGAACCGAACCGCTTGGTCACACCCGATCGGGCCGGGTTGCGGTTGCTGTACGTCACGATCACACGGACGACCAAGACGCTCGCGGTCGTGCACGCGGAATCGCTGCCCGAGGGACTCCGCCCGGATCGCGCGCTCACTCCGTGAGCGAGCGTCGCGAAGCGGTATCCCGCGGAGCAGCGTGAGCCGCCACCCGCGGAGCGACACGTACGACGAAGCGTGGCAGCTGTCCACGGTCATGGGGCCCAACGTCTTGTGGCTCACCGAAGCGTTGTGCGAAAAGGTCACGCTCCAGGCCGGCCAACGGGTGCTCGACCTCGGCTGCGGAAAGGCCGCGAGCTCGATCTTCTTGGCGCGCGAGTTCGGCGTCACGGTGTGGGCGGCCGACATCTGGATCTCACCGACCGATAACGCGGCCCGCATCGACGCCTCCGGCCTGAACGATCGCGTGTTCCCGGTCTACGGCGAAGCGCATCGCCTCCCGTTCGCGCACGAGTACTTCGACGCGATCGTGAGCCTCGACGCGTTCCACTACTTCGGCACCGACGACACGTATCTGCCTCAGCTCACGCCGTTCCTGCGGCTGGGCGGCACGCTCGGGATCGTCGTCCCCGGCGTACGCGAGGAGCTCGACGTGACGCCGGAGTACTTCCTCGACGGCTTGAACTCGTTCCACTCACCCGCATGGTGGCAGCGACACTGGATCCGCAGCGGCGGTGTCACCGACGTCGAGGCCGACTGGGTCCCCGACGGCTGGGCCGACTGGCTCGCGTGGCACGAGCGGTGCCAGGAAACGGGCTCGTCGCCGCTGCCGCACATGGCCGACGCGGAACTCGCGATGCTGCGCGCCGACAAGGGCCGGCTGCTCGGCTTTACGCGCGTCGTCGCGCGTCGCGCCTAGTTCTCCGAGGGGACGATGTCGACGAGCTTGCGGCCACGTCGGGAGCCGAACTTCACCATGCCGTCGGCTTTGGCGAACAGCGTGTCGTCGCCACCGCGGCCGACGTTGAAGCCCGCGTGCCACTTGGTGCCGCGCTGGCGGATGATGATCGTCCCGGCCGTCACGGTCTCACCGCTGAAGCGCTTCACGCCGAGGCGCTGCGCGTTCGAGTCGCGGCCGTTGCGGGAGGAGGCGGCGCCCTTCTTCTTCGACATGACTTTTCTCCGCTCTTGTCGCCTTCGGCGACGGGCCGCTCGGGCCCCGGTTCGGGCGGCGCAGGATACCTACGCCGCGGAGCCTCACCTCAGGCCCAACCCCTTCGCAATTCCGGTGATCTCGATGGTGGAGTACTTCTGGCGGTGACCCCACCGCTTCCGCTGGTTCGACTTGTTCTTGTACGTGAAACCGGTGATCTTCGGGCCCTTGGCCTCGCCCACGACCCGCGCCGACACCGACGCACCACTGAGCTGGTCGGTCGAGGCGAGCACGACATCGCCGTCGACGAGCAGGACGGGCTGGAGGGTGACCTCGTCGCCATCGACGCGCTCGACGTCGAGCCGGTCGCCCTGCTCGACGCGGTACTGCTTACCGCCGGTCTGGATCACTGCATACATGCGCGCGTAACACCTCGGCCTGCGTTCGGAACCGGACAAGTGTAGCTGGTCGCCCTCCCCAGCCACCCACCCCGGTAGCGTTTGCCGGCGATGACACTGCGCGTGGTCGTGGCCGACGACAACCTCCTGGTCCGGGAAGGGGTCGTGAAGCTCCTGGCCCACCATGACGACCTCGAGGTCGTCGCCACCTGCGGCACCTACGACGAGCTGATGGAGGCCGCGGCTCGCGAGCAACCGGACGTGGTGGTCACCGACATCCGGATGCCGCCGACCGGCTCCGACGAAGGCATCCGGGCTGCCCTCGCGCTCCGTGAGCTCCAGCCCGGGGTCGGTGTCGTCGTGCTCAGCCAGTACGCCGAGCCTGCCTATGCGCTGGCGCTGCTGGAACGGGGCTCCGAGGCTCGCGCGTATCTCCTCAAAGAGCGCGTTTCGGATCCGCACCAGCTCGTGCACGCCATCACCGAGGTCGCCCGGGGAGGCAGCGTGATCGACCCGATGGTGGTCGAAAACCTGGTGAAGGCGCGAGCGGCGCGGCCCGCCTCGCCGGTCGACCGCCTCACACCGCGCGAACGGGAGGTGTTGGAGCAGATGGCGCAGGGCCGCAACAACGCGGGGATCGCGCAGGCTCTGCACCTCTCGGAACGCGCCGTCGAAAAGCACATCAACTCGCTGTTCTCGAAACTCGACCTCACCGAAGAGCCCGACGTCCACCGCCGGGTCAAGGCCGTGCTGCTGTTCCTGTCGGAGCAGGGGGGCTAGCACCACCGCGAGACGCGGGACTCCACCCTGGGGCCGCGGCCCGAAGGATGCGACGATGGTCGACGAAATGGGCACAACGGATGGGTCAACTCGCACCGTCGCCGTACTGATCGTCGACGACCAGCTTCCGTTCCGCGCGGTGGCGCGCACGGTGATCGGCCTCACCGCCGGGTTCGCCGTCGCGGCCGAGGCCGAGACGGGCGAAGATGCCGTCGCCGCGGTGGCAACCCAAGCGCCCGACCTCGTGTTGATGGACATCAACCTGCCCGGCATCAGCGGCATCGAGGCCACCCGCCAGATACGCGCCGAACACCCGCAGACCGAGGTCATCCTCCTGTCGACGTATTCGGAGGCCGATCTCCCGGCCGACGCGCGCGACTGCGGTGCGCTGGCCTACGTGCACAAGGAAGACTTCGGTCCCGCGCTCGTCCGTGAGCTGTGGGACGGGCGCCCGACGCCGGGTTAGTGCTCGGACGCCTCGGGGATCGCCACCACCAGCGGCACCCGGCCCCGGATCGTCGTTCCCGCGCCGATCGTCGACGTGACCTCGAGCACCCCGCCGATCGCACCCAGCCGGTCGCCCATGTTCACGAACCCGTGGCCCGCGGCCGCGTGCTCGACGTCGAAACCGGCGCCCGTGTCGGTGACCTCGAACATCAGCTCGTGATCCGCTTCCGACACGGTGATCGTGACGCGCGCGCCCTCGCCCGCGTGCTTGCCCGCGTTCTGGAGCGCTTCGAGACAGCAGAAGTACACCGCCGCTTCTGCTTCCGCCGGGTAGCGGTCGACATCGGCCCCGACATCGGTCGAAAGCACGGCGCGATTCGCTGCCGCGCGTAACGCTTCGGCGAGCCCGCGGTCCATCAGCAACGGCGGGTAGATGCCGTGCGCGAGCTCGCGCAACTGCGTGAGCGTCTCCTGCGCGTCGCCGCGTAGCTCTTCCAGCATCGCGCCGAGTGTTGCGGGGTCCGCGTCGAGGAGCTGGCGAGCGAGTCCGAGCTTGACCGCGAGCGCGACGAGGTGCTGCTGCGCGCCGTCGTGGAGGTTCCGCTCGATCTGACGACGCGATTGGTCGGACGCGGCGACAATGCGGGCGCGCGAAGCTTGCAGCTCTTCGTTGGCGATGCGTAGGTCGTCGAGCGAGGCCTGCAATGCCGTGTCGAGCCGTGAGTTGTGGAGCGCGAGCGCGACCGGCCGCGCCAGCTCGGTGAGCACGCGGTCCTGCTCCTCGGTGAACGGCACATCGTCGGCGGACCGGGCGCACACGATGAGCCCGAGAAGCTCGCCCGAGTGGGCGAGTGGCGCGACGCGGACCATGCGGCCTGCGTGCGCGGCGAGCAGCGACGGCAGCCACACCTGCAGCCACGCGTTGCCGGAGACGTGGGCGCGCGCGACGACGGCCTGCTCGTCGTCGCTCAAGCGGATGAGCGGGGGCTCTCGGAACG
>JBEVDP010000307.1:0-5690 GCA_040513235.1 Acidimicrobiia bacterium
ATCGCGGTGTCGGACATGATCAACGCGCTTCCACCGGTCGCGCAGCCGTTGGCCACGTTGACGAACGGAAGCCCGGTCAGGCCCAGATCACTCACCAGCGTGTCGGCATTGCCTCCGTCCTGACTGCCGCCAAAGGCGAACTGGATGTCGCGCCACTCGACGCCCGCGTCGGCGAGGGCGGCCCGGGCCGCGTGCGCGCCCTGCCGGAGTCCCGACACGCCCTCGTGCCGCCCGAACGGATGGATGCCGATACCGACGATCGCGACGTCCAACGTGCTAACCCCTTCGTACCGGACGGAAGGCAAACGTCACGACGTCGTTCCCGGCGTCGTCGCGTCGGAAGGGAACGATGACGAGTTCCATCTCCGCACCGATCGCGAGCCGCGCGGGATCACTTTCGGTGAGGCGGGACTCGACCAGCACCTGACCCGCCAGCTCGACGTACCCGACCCCGTACGGCGTGAACGGTTCGGGACCCGCGTACGGCGCCTTCGGCGGAAAGCCCTGGACGGTGAACGTCCACAATGGCCCGCCCCGGTCGAGCAGACGCTCGTCGACTTCGGTACTGGCGCAGCGCGGGCACGACCCTTGCTTCGGGAACGTGACGGTGTCGCAGGACCGGCAGCGGCCGCCGATCAGGCGCGGGTCGTCGGACGGCCAGGTGAACAGGCCTTCGGCGACAGGGAGGGAGCCCATGACCTGCCATTCAACAGCGACGAGCTTGACGGGTCAAGCCATTCCTTGTAATGATCATGATTAAGTTGATCTGCCGGTTCCTTGCCTATTGACACTAATCATCATAAGGATATGATCGACAAACGCGAAGGGAGACTGGCGTGAGCGCTGGCGTGATTCCCCTCATCCAGATCGTCGATGCCGACACCCATCTGGTCGAGCCCCCGGACCTGTGGACGGCGCGGATGCCGAGTCGCTGGGCCGACATGGCGCCGCACGTTCGTTGGGACGAACAGCATCAAGAAGAGGCATGGTTCGTCGGCGACCAGCGGCTGGCGCCCGTCGCCGCCGCCGCGCAAGCCGGATGGTCCGAGTACCCGCCCGATCACCCGCGGCGCTGGGCCGATGCCGATCCGGCCACGTGGGACCCGAAACTGCGCCTCGGCCGCATGGACGAGTACGGGATCCACGCCCAGGTGCTGTATCCGAACGTCGCGCTGTTCAACTCGGCGATGCTCCAGGAGGTCGACGAGGCCGAGGTGCAACTCGCGACCGTGCAGGCGTACAACGACTACCAGACCGAGTTCGCGAGCGTCGCGCCCGATCGCTTCCTTCCGATGACGTCGCTGCCCTTCTGGGACCTCGCCGCGACGCTGCAGGAGATGCAGCGCTGCGCCGACGCCGGGCACAAAGGCATCGTCTTCTCCCAGGACCCGTCGGCATTCGGGCTGCCCGGATTGACCGACCGGCACTGGGACCCGATGTGGGCAGCCGCGCAGGAGATGCGCCTGCCGGTGAACTTCCACATCGCGTCGGGCGACACGTCGTTGCTCGACCGCGCCGGCCATCCCGACAACGGGCCCCACGCCAACTACGCGTCGATGGGCGTGTCGTTCTTCCTAGGCAACGCCCGCACCATCGCGCAGTTGACGTGCGGCGGCATCTGCCACCGGTTCCCGGAACTCGCATTCGTCTCGGTCGAGAGCGGCATCGGCTGGATCCCGTTCGCGCTCGACTCGCTCGACTGGCAGTGGAAGAACTGCGGTGTGCACCTCGAGCACCCGGAGTACGACCTCTTGCCGAGCGAGTACTTCGCGCGCCAGATCTACGGCTGCTTCTGGTTCGAGCGGGATACGGCCCTCTTCGCGATCGAGCGTCTCGGCGCCGACAACGTCTTGTTCGAGACCGACTTCCCGCACCCGACGAGCATGTCGCCCGGCCCCGCGACTGCGGCGGTGGCGCCCGACGTGTACATCGACGAGGTGTTCGGAGGCCTCCCCGACGACACGTTGCGCAAGATCCTCCACGACAACGCGGCCCGGATCTACCACCTCGATCCGTGACGGTCGCGTCCGAAAAATCTGGGGGACTGCAGTATGATCATCACGTTGATTATCAGGTCAACGGCTCACGGACGATCGCCGTCGAATCGTGAGCGTCCTCCGAGCGAGGGGGCGGCTGGTGCCCAGCCAGGAGTCGAACCAGGAACCGGGCGAGACCGTCGACGAGCCTCGCCGAGAGACGAATCACAGCCGCGGCAACGGCGGGTTCGCGACCGATCGGCCCCGCGCGCAAAAGACGTCGGAACGAGTCGCGCTCGACATCGTGCACGACATCGTGGCGCAGGGACTGCGCACGGGCGACCGCCTGCCGCTCGAGGCCGCGATGGTCGACCAGTATCAGGTGAGCCGGGCGTCGCTGCGGGAAGCGCTGCGGCTGCTCGAGGTGCAGGGACTCATCCGGCTGAAGCCCGGTCCGGGCGGCGGTCCCGTGGTCGGGACGGCGGAAGCCACGCACCTGGCGCGCACGGTCGCTTTGTACTTCCACCTGAGCGCAGCCACCTACGGCAATCTGCTCGAGACGCAGGTTCTCATCGAACCGATCTGCGCGCAGCTGGCCGCCAAGCATCCCGACCGCAAGACCGAGATGAAGCCATTCCTCGAGCCGGCGTCGCCCGAGAACGAAGCGGAGTACCGCGACCAGACCATCGGCTTTCACGTCGTGGTGTACCGCCTGGCCGACAACCCCGTACTCACGCTGCTCACGCAGGCCGTGACCCACATCGTGTCCGACCACGTGGTCGCGACGATGGACCCGGTCGCGCTTCGACCCACGATCCTCGACGAGCACGTGACGATCGCCCGTGCGATCGCGGCCGGCCATGCCGACAAGGCGCGGCGGCTCACGGCCGAGCACTTCCAGGCGCAGCACGACTACTACCGCGTGCACTGGCCGGCTCGGCTCAACGAGCTGATCGAGTGGCGCTGACGCGCCGAACCACTTCGAGCGCCGGCGAGGGAATCTGAATCATGGGCCTCTCCGACGGTTCTGCGACGCTGGAAGGCAGGGTCGCGCTGGTGACCGGCGGGACTCGCGGGTTGGGCCGCGAGATGGTGACCGCGTTCGCGCGGGCCGGTGCCGACGTCGTGATCGCCAGCCGCAAACAACACGCGTGCGACGAGGTCGCCCGTGCGGTGCGCGCCGCGACCGGGCGCCGGGCGTTCGCGCATGCGTGCCACATGGGGTCGTGGAGTGACGTCGAGTCCCTCGTCGACGCGGCGTACAGCGAGTTCGGCGCGGTAGACGTCCTCGTGAACAACGCAGGCATCGCGCCGGTGTACCCGAGCCTCGTCGAGGTCAGCGAGGAACTGTTCGACAAGGTGATCGCCGTCAACTTGAAGGGTCCGTTCCGGCTGGCGGCGCTCATCGGGGCGCGCATGGCGGCGGGCAACGGCGGGTCGATCATCAACATCAGCAGCGTCGCCGCGATCCGGCCCGCGCCCGACGACCTGCCCTACGCCGCGGCCAAGGCGGGCCTCGACGCGCTCACCGCAGGATTCGCGCAGGCGTACGGGCCGAAGGTGCGCGTCAACACGATCATGGCCGGTCCGTTCCTCACCGACATCTCCGACGCGTGGGACCTCGACGCGTTCTCCGATCGGGCCAAGACGTACGCGCTCGGGCGCGGCGGTGCGCCGGACGAAATCGTGGGCGCCGCGCTGTACCTGGCCGGCGACGCGTCGAGTTTCGTCACCGGATCGGTGCTCCGCGTCGACGGCGGGATGGCAATCGCGCGGTGACCGTAACCGAAGCGAACCTCGCGGCGTACCGGGCTTCGTGCCGCCGCTGGCTCGGCGATCGACTCCCGCGGGCGGAGCCGGAACGCCGAGAGTGGGGCGTGGGCTCCGACGACGTGTCGGTGTTCCACGACCTGAGCGACGAGGAGGAACGACGGCTCCTCGAGCGCGCCATGGAGTGGCAGCGCGAGAAGTTCGACGCCGGCTACGGCGCGATCACGTGGCCCGAACGCTTCGGCGGCACCGGCCTGCCCGCCGCGTACGAGCACGCGTTCATGGAGGAAGAGGCGGCGTTCGCGACGCCCGCACTGCACGAGACCTTCTCCGTCACGGTGCGCCTGATCGCACCGACGATCCGCCTCCACGGCGACGAGGGTCAACGGCAGCGGTTCATCCGCCGGTTCCTGCGAACCGACGAACTGTGCTGCCAGCTTTTCTCGGAGCCCGACGCGGGGTCGGATTTGGCCGGCCTCGCGACCACAGCCGTCCGCGACGGTGACGAGTGGGTGATCAACGGCGCGAAAGTGTGGACGTCGGGTGCGCGCTTCTCGGCGTGGGGCGAGCTCATCGCGCGGACCGATCGCGACGTGCCGAAGCACGCGGGGCTGACCGCGTTCCTCGTCCCGCTCGACACGCCCGGACTCGAGGTCCGCGGGATCCGCCAGATGTCGGGTGGCTCGTGCTTCAACTCGGTGCACTTCGACGACGTGCGCATCCCTGACGACCTGCGCCTCGGCGAGGTCGGCGCCGGGTGGCGGATCGCGCTGACGACGCTCGGCCTCGAGCGGACGGGCACGGGTGCGCGCGCGATCGGCGGGCAGTGGTCACAGGTGCTCGCCCTCGCGCGGTGGGCCGGGCGAACCGGTGACCCGGTCGTGCGGCAGCGGCTGGCCGAGCTGTACATCCAGTCGCGCGTCACCGAGTTGGTCCGGCAGCGCACGTCGCTCCTCGATGCAGCCGGAGAAGCGCCCGGACCCACCGGCTCGATCGTCAAGCTCCGCTGGACGCGCGACCTGACGGCAACCTCCGACGTCGTGGCGCAGTTGCTCGGGCCGCGCCTCGCCGCCGACACCGGCGAGTGGGGCACCTACGCGTGGAGTGCCCACGTGCTCGGCGCACCCGGCTACCGCATCGCGGGCGGTTCCGACGAGATCCAACGCAACATCGTCGGCGAGCGCGTGCTCGGCCTGCCGGCCGAGCCCCGCGTCGACCGCGACCGGCCCTGGCGCGAAGTGCCGCGCTGAGAACACTCGTCGCCGAGCGCTCGTTCACTCCTCGACGGTGATCGCGCCTTCGGGGCACGAGATCGCAGCGTCGTGCGCCTGGTCTTCGAGGCCAGGCGGTACGTCGACGACGCTCCCCCGGATGGTGACGAACCCCTCGTCGTCACACGACAGCACGTCGGGCGCGAGCGCGTAGCAGCGGCCGTGCCCGGTGCAGCGGTCGGCGTCGACGCGAAGCTTCACGAGACCTCCCACGAGAGCGGCAGGGAAAAGGCCGAGAGCATGCCGCCCCGCTCGAACAACGGCTGGTCGGTGGCGAGCCGGTAGTCGGGGATGCGTCGGTGCCATTCCTCGACGGCGATCGCCATCTCCCCACGCGCCAGGTGCGCACCGAGACACCGGTGCGGGCCGGCGGCGAAACCGAAATGGGTGTTGCCCTTGCGATCGAGCACGAACTGATCGGCGTCATCGAACGCACGCGGGTCGCGATTGGCGGCGGCGACCGAGAGCCACACCATGTCGCCCTTCTTCATGGGGACGCCGTGGAAGTCGATGTCGGTCGTGACCTTGCGCCCGTCGCCGAGGATGATCGAGTACACGCGCAGGCATTCCTCGACGGCACCCGGGATCAGCGCCGGATCGTCGAGCAGTCGCCGGCGGTGTTCCGGGTGCGTCGCGAGGTGATGGAAGAGGTAGCCAAGCTGCCCCCGCGTCG
>JBEVDP010000308.1:0-7081 GCA_040513235.1 Acidimicrobiia bacterium
CCGCGCAGCCACTGCTCGACCGTGACCCTTGGGGCTCGCTGCCCCGCGTCAACCTCTCGGTACAGGCGAGTGCGCTCGCGCCGCTCCTCACCCCGAGCACCGTCGACGCAGGCATCGCCCAGGCTCTCGACCGGCTCGGCCCCATCCTCGACGCCGCGCGCACCACGGGTGCCACCATCCATCTCGATACCGAACACGACGAGCTCAAGGCAGTCACCTTCCGCCTGCTGAGCGAGATCGGCGCGCGCTACCCGGAGGGCCCACAGCTCGGTTGCGTCATCCAGGCGTACCGCGTCGACGCGGCCGATGATCTCCGCGAGCTGATCGAATGGTCGGCCGACACGCTCGCGGTTCCGCTGCAGATCCGCCTCGTCAAGGGCGCGTACTGGGACGCGGAGACGATCAAGGCCCGGGCGTTCGGCTGGCGCTCACCCGTGTGGCCCGACAAGGACTCGACCGACGCGTCCTACGAGAAGTGCGCGGCGATGCTCGTTGCCGCGGCGGGCGACGTCCGGCCCGCATTCGCGAGCCACAACGCGCGCAGCATCGCCGCCGCGGTGTGCGCGGCGCGCGCCGCCGACCTGCCCGCCGACGCGATCGAACTCCAGGTGCTCTACGGCATGGCCACGCCGCTCCACGACGCGGTGCGGGAGCTCGGCATCCGAACCCGGGTGTACGTCCCGATCGGAGAACTGCTACCGGGCATGGCGTACCTCGTCCGGCGGCTGCTCGAAAACACTTCGAACGAGTCGTTCGTGCGGCACCGGTACACGGAGGGATGGGAGGTCGACCAACTGGTGGCCGCGCCGCTGCCGGCGCGAACCGATCCCCGGCCTGGGCGCCGCCCGCCGACGGATCCGGCCGACCCCGGTCGATTCGTGAACGAACCGCCCGCAGAGCTGCGGCGGATCGCGGCGCAGCAAGTCCTCGTCGCCGCGGTGGAACGCGTCGAGCGCGAACTCGCGATCCCGGCGCCACTCCTTGTCGACGGCAAGGCGATCGAGACCGCGCGCACGATCGTGTCGGTCGATCCGAGCGCGCCCGACGTGGTCGTGTGCCGCAGCGCGTCGGCGCACGTCCACCATGTCGACGACGCGGTAGCAGTCGCAGCGCACGCCTTCCCCGCGTGGGCAGCGACCTCGTGGGCGGATCGGGCCGCGGTGCTGTTCCGCGCGGCCGACACGATGCGCCGCCGCCGCGACGAGCTCGCGGCGCTGTGCGTGCTCGAGGCAGGCAAGCCCCTGGGCGATGCCGACGCCGAAGTGTGCGAAGCGATTGACTTCTGCGAGTACTACGGGCGCCGCGCCCGACTGCTCGGCGACGGTGCCCGGCTCGTGGAAGTGCCGGGCGAAGACAACCGCTACCGCTACCAACCGCGGGGCGTCGGCGCGGTCATCGCCCCATGGAACTTCCCGCTCGCGATCCCTACCGGCATGGTGACGGCCGCACTCGTCACGGGGAACCCGGTCGTGTTCAAGCCGGCCGAGCAGACGCCAGGCGTCGCGCTCCGTCTCGTCGAGATCCTGCTCGACGCCGGTCTCCCGCCGGGCGCGCTGGCGTTCCTCCCTGGTGCCGGCCACGAGATCGGCCCCGCGCTCGTTGCCCACCGCGACGTCTCGTTCGTCACGTTCACCGGGTCGAAGGCTGTCGGCCTGGAGATCGTGCAACGGGCGGCGCAGCCCGCGCCCGGTCAGCGCCACGTGAAGCGCGTGGTCGCCGAGATGGGCGGCAAGAACGCGATCGTCGTCGATGCCGACGCCGATCTCGACGATGCTGTGCCCGCCATCGTGCAGAGCGCGTTCGGGTACGCGGGACAGAAGTGCTCGGCCGCATCGCGTGTCGTCGCGCACGGCGCGATCTTCGACACGTTGGCGGAACGTCTCACGGGTGCAACGGAACTCGTTCCGACCGGCCCCGCGCGCGATCCCGCAACGGTGATCGGGCCGCTGATCGACGAGGAAGCACGCGATCACGTGCGCGAGTATCAAGCGATCGCGCGACGCGAGGGCCGCGTCCTCGTTCAACGCGAGGCGGCACCCGGATCCGGCTACTTCGTCGGGCCGACCCTCGTTTCACTCGACGACCCGTACGCGCGGGTCGCGTCCGAGGAGATCTTCGGGCCGGTGCTGGCACTGATCCGCGCGTCCGACTTCGATGACGCCATCGACATCGCGAACGCTACCGACTACGCGCTCACCGCGGGCTGCTTTTCGCGTACGCCGTCCCATCTCACCCGCGCCGCCGCGGAGCTGCGCGCGGGCAACGTGTACCTGAATCGGGGCATCACAGGTGCTGTTGTCGGCCGCCAACCGTTCGGTGGCTACGGACTGTCGGGTGTCGGTTCGAAGGCCGGCGGTCCCGACTACCTGTTGCAATTCGTCGACCCACGCGCGACCTCCGAGAACACCGTGCGGCAGGGCTTCGCGCCCAGCTAGGACCCGCCGTCGCCCGTGAAGCCGAGCGGTGGACCGAGGGGCCGGTCGTGCGGCGGCGCCGGTTCGACGGCCCAGACGCGGGTCCGGCGTCCCTCGGCGCGCGCTTGGTACACGAGCCGCAGACCCGGCAGTTCCTCTTCCGACATCAACGGGCGCAGTTGCGGTCGGAGTCGACGCACCGTGTACGAGTCGATGGCGATGTACTGCGTGCCGTAGTAATCGGCATACTCGAGGATCGTGTCGAGATCGGCATACGGAATCGCGACCGTGTCGCGGTCGGCATAGAACTCGGTCACCATCCCCCGCGCCATGACGCGATCGTCCGGGTCGATGTTCGCCGCGATCCACTCGCCGGCTTCGCGCTGGTCGGTGTTGTCGGCCGGATGTCCCCATCCCCCCGGACCCTTGAACGCGCTCACCGACGAGAGGAGGCACAGCGCGAGCACACCGGCCGCGGCAACGGGCACGATCCGGCGCGGCAGCGCGAAGAGACCCGCTGCGAGCGGGACGATCGCCAGCGCGGCCGGGAGCACGAGATAGCGCGGCTGCACGAAGAACGCGAGCGCGGTCAACACGGGGAGCGCCGCCGTCGCGCCGATGAGCCACAACGTCCGGGAACGCCGGAATCGCCAGGCGCCGTACCCGACCAGCAGCCAGAGCGGCGCAGGCAACAGCAGCCATTCGAGGAACCGGTCGGTTTCCGGAACGACGAGGGTCTCGCCCAACATGCGCGCGTTCGTGCGGAGGATCCCCAGATATCCGGAGGGATCCTCCCGCGCCAGTGCGGTGAGCGACGACCGGCCCGCGACGAACTCCATCGTCTCCGGGTCGAGCTCGTACAGCACCTGGTCGCGCGCTTCTCGATCGGCGCGCGCGACGGCGTGCCAGGCCTCGATCGAAGCGTCCTGCGTCTTCGCGGTGAGCTCCCACTTCCCCGTTTTGTCGTGCAGGTACATCGCGTACGGCACGATCGCGAGCGCGATCGGGATGCCGAAACATGCACCCGCGACCACGAGGGAACGCGCGCGCGTCGCGATGTCCGGCTTCTCGCGCACCACCGCGGCGGCCAGCACGACGGCGAAAGGCACCGCGATGAAGAGCGCCTCGGGACGCGTGAGGTACGCGAGCGCAACCGTCGTCCCGGCGCCCACTGCGCCGGCGGCCTGCACGAGCGGACGCTCAGTCGTGGCCGCGACGACGGTGCACCACAGCCCGGTGACGATGAGCAGGGTGTACACGGCTTCCGACCCGGCGCCGCGGTTCGTGAGCGTCGTCGAGACGACGGGTGCGAGCGCCGCGATCCACGCGGTAGCGATGCCGGCATTGCGGCCGGCCACCCGCCGGGCGAGCGCAGCGAGCGGGATGACGAGCAGAGCGCCGCAGACGATCGTCAGCCACACGGTGCCCAAGTGGGGGTCGGTGAAGATGCGGTCGAGTCCGCCGAGCAGGAACGGGACGAACGGCGGGAAGTGCAACTCGGCCTGACCGCCGCGTGTGAAGCCGTCGCCGTTCCAGATCGAGAGTCCCGACCGCAGGTAAGCGGTCTCGTCGGTCGCGGGCGCATCGTCGGTGAGGCCGATCGCGATGCGGAGCGCGAGGCCCGCGAGCAACGCCGCACCGACCGACCATGCGTACCAGTTCGGCGATCGGCGCGCCGGGCTCGTCGACGCGGAAGGCGCGACGGCCCGCGGCGGCGCCGCGGTCGCCGTCATGCTCGCGAGCGCTGCGGAGTGGCTCGCACCAGCGTCCAGGGCACCGGCCGGCGCACCGCCTCGACGTCGAAGTGCTCCCCGACCACGCGCCGGAAGCCGCGGCGGGTGAAGTGTTGTAGGTGGCCGGGCGTGTTGCCGAGCTGCGCGAGGTAGCGGCCCCGCACCATGTTGCCGGCGCGCCACATCGGTTCCCAGGGAACCGAGAGAATCGCCGGCCCGGCCGCGACCCGCGCGATCTCCGTCAGCGCGCAGCGCGGATCGCGCACGTGTTCCAACACTTCGAGAGCGACCACGAGATCGAAGCCGTCATCCGCGAACGGCAGGCGGGCCGCGTCGCCGACTGCGACGCGGCGCGGCGGCGCATGCCAGCGGGCGAGCCACTCCGCCGGCGCGATGTCGACGCCGACGATCGTTGCGTCCGGAAGTGCGGCCGCGATGCGATCGCGTTCGTGACCCTCGCCACAGCCGACGTCGAGCACGCGGCGCGCCGTCGTGGGCAGGAGTTCAGCGAACGCGCGCTCGAATCCGTCGACGAGGCGCCGCTCGGCAGAGTGGCGCGTTGCCTTCTTGTCGTAAACGTTGCCGAGCGGCTCGTTCACGGCGCGGCGCGCGTGCGTGTGCGGGTCACGATCAAGTCGGCGAGCAGCCCCAGGATGAGCACTTGCAGGCCGGTCATCAGCACGACCACGGTAGTGATCGCCACCTTGAACGGATCCGTCACGATGTCGTACGCGAGCTTCCCGCCACCGATGAGCAACAGGATCAGCGCGAGCGGGAAGAAGACGCGAATGGGATTGAAGAACGTCACCATCCGCACGACCTGCAGGAGGTAGCGATACGTGTCGCGGATCGGGTGGAACTTCGAGCGCCCGACACGCGCCGCGTACGAGATCGGGGTGTACCGAATCTCTCTCGCGTCTGAAAGCATCGCCATCGTGAGCGTGGTGACGCACGAGAACCCGGCCGGAAGCAGGGGCAGATACGGTGTCGCGGCTTCGCGGCGGAACGCCCGGAAGCCGGAGTTGAGGTCTTTGATCTCCGTGTCAGTGAGGCGCTGCGCGAGGCGACGCACGAACCACTTCGCCGGTGTGCGCAACACCTTGAGCGTGCCTTCCTCCGTAGTGCGGGCGCCGACGATCTGATCCGCAGTGCCGAGCCCGTCGACGAGCGCGGCGATCTCCCCGTTCGGATACGTCATGTCGGCATCGGTCCATACGACGAATGTGCCGAGCGCGGCTTCGGTACCCAGACGGCGCGCGGTGCCCGAGCCCCGGTTGGTCGGCAACGTGATCCGCCGCACCCACGGATGCGCGTCGAGAATCTCGGGTGAACGATCACTCGACCCATCGTCGACCGCGATCAGCTCCCATGTGTACGGCGATGCATCGAGGCCGGCGCGGATGCGCGTCAGTTCGGCTTCGAGGCACTCCTCTTCGTTGTGCACTGCCAGCACGACACTGATCTGGATCTCGGCCGGCGCGGCAGCCTGGTCGTCGGACACTGTGAGGCCGACATCGACCTGTGCGGCCGACGAATTGGGCACCTGCGTGGTCATACCGCCCCGCATTCCAGCACGATTGCGCCCGGTTCGACGGTCACCGCGTGGCCTGCGGATGACCGCGGCGTGAATCCTCAGCGTCTGCGCGAGGCGCGGCGACCCGGGCCCGTCGCGGGAATTGTCGCATTCTGCCTACGGTGACGGGCGACGTGCCGGGGTTTCCGGCGACGTAGCGGGTCCCAAGCAGACGACGGTCACCGTTGAGGTCGCGACCACACTGGCGTGTTCGTGCCGGCCGGGTTCGCCCCTTCGTAACCCGCGCCTGCCGGGACTCAGCGACGCGGCTGTGAGAGCTCGAGACCGTTCTCGCGCATCACGAGCCTGATCTCCTCGTCGCTGAAGCCGGGGAGATCGTGAACGAACGCGAGCGGATCGGCGAGGCCTTCCGCGTGGGGGTAGTCGGAGCCGAAGATCATGCGGTTGGCACCGAGTTCATCGCGCAGTTGGGGAAGGTCGTCTTCGTAATAGGGCGACACCCACACGTGGTCGCGTACTTGCTCGACCGGATCGTGGCCGCCGTACGCGCCCGGAACCTGGCCGTACGACTTCCTCAGCGCTTTCAAGAGCAGCGGCATCCAGTCGGAGCCGCTCTCGATCGTCGCGACGCGCACGTTCGGGTGGCGGGTGAACACGCCGTGGCACGCGAGCGCAGCGATCGTGTCGTGGATCGGGCGGTGGCCGCCGGTGACGGAACGGAACGGGTCGTTGCGGAACGCCTGGAACTCGCCCCCGTTCCCCCACTCGTCGGCGTAGCGGCCGTAACCGGCGTCGCCCGAGTGGTACGCGCTGAGGATGCCCGCTTCGGCGAGGCGCGCCCACATCGGGTCGTACACCGAGTCGCCTGGTGAACGGGAGATTCCGGGACCGCGCACGGGCCCGGCACGCATCACGACGACGTGCGCGCCTTGTTCCAGCGCCCACGCGACCTCGCGCTCGGCACGCTCGGGGTCTTGCAGGCAGATGTAGGGCGCGGCGTAGATGCGGTCGCGGTAGTTGAACGTCCAGTCGTCGAGCATCCACTCGTTGAACGCGTGGAACACGTCGTGCAACGCGGCGGGATCGTGCAGCAACGCTTCTTCGACGCCGACACCGAGTGTCGGGAACATGAAGCACCCAGCGAGGCGCTGGCGATCCATCAACTCGAGGCGCGCCGCGGGCTCGCGGTACGCGGCGCTGATCGGCTCCAACTCGCCGAACGCGTCGCGGATCGAGTCGCCCGCCTGCTTGCCACGGAAGTACTCGTCGAGACATCCGGGGCGCGCGACCGGATCGAAGGTGGGGTTCGGAATGAACCGGAACACCTTGTTGTCGACGATCATGCGCTGCTTACCGTTGATCTCCGCCCACGTGACGAGCTTCGAACGTGCCGGCGGCAG
>JBEVDP010000309.1:0-7326 GCA_040513235.1 Acidimicrobiia bacterium
CGCCACAGCGCGCATGCGGGCCAGTCGACGGTCGCGTTGTAGTCGGCGAGCACCGCGTCCCAGTCGACTGCGTCGCCTCGCGCGGCGGCTTCCCAGATCGGCGCGTGCTCGGCATTCCCGAACACCTCGACCATGTGGTAACAGCGTCCGCCGAGCAAACGCTCGAGCGCCGTCTTCAATGAAAGCGTGCCCGTGCGGCCCAGTCCCGCGCCAACAACTCGAAGTTCCATGCGCGCCAGTCTGTCCGAGTCAAGCGAGCGCGCCGCGCCATGATCGACGCCACCATCCAGGGCAAGGTCGTCATCACCTCGTCGTGAGACGCGCAACCGGCATCGTGTGAGAGGCCGCGATTGGGGAACTGGGGGGGCGCCCGCAAGGGCGCCCCTCCTGATCACGCGAATTCGTCAGGCGTTAGCGCAGGTTCCGGATGACGGGCTCACCCGAGCCGGCCTTGGCGAAGCCGCGGCTGAGGATGTACGCCGCGACGATGCCAGCCGCAAGCGCGTACGCGAGGTCCAGCGAGAGTTCCGCTTCGTCCCAATAGCCGGCGATGATCAGTCCGGTCGCCGCGGCCAGCGTCAGCCAGAACTCCGTGGTCAACAGCGAACGCCGCGTCTCGCGCGCGGTCACAATCTTCGCTTCGGCCGGTCTCGCTGCGGGCGGCAACGCGTCGGCGCGGTGGTCGTCGTCGCGCTCCGCCTCGCGTTCGTACGGACGGTCCGTCGAACGACGACCCATCATCGGCTCGCCTTCGAACTTGGTGTCAGTCACTTTCGGCTCCTTGGTCGGTGCTCCGCCTCCCTTGTCCCTGGTCATGTACCCGTTTGCAGCCGTTCGCCACTCGCGCATCACGACGCGGCGCGGGGATTTTGATTCGACCGGCGAGCGGTCAGCTTCCGAGCAGGGCGCGGTCGATCGCGTAGTCGAGGATCGCGAACGCTTGCTCGGCCGTCTGGCTGCCGTCGAGGACGGCTTGGGCGAGGCTTGGGACGATGCTCACGAGGATCGACGCCTCGAGACGCGCTTCGGCGCCGCGCCGCAAGCGCGTTTGCGCAAGCCGGTTCGTGACGCCCGCGTGCAGCGCGTTCGGGACTTCACTCGTCTCTGCGCGCGCGAGCGTCGGGTCGACAAGACTCGCGGTGTGCAACGCGACGAATACGAGCATATTTTCGCGGCTCTCGTCGTCGACCGGAATGAACGAACCGAGGATGGCCCGCAGCTCGCCGCGCGGCGTACCGTCGGAAGCAGCCACGCGCGCCATCGAGCGCTGCGTGGCGCGCTCGGCGACATGCCGTTGCGTCGACAGCATCACTTCGGCCTTGGTGCCGAAGTAGTACTGCACGAGGCGCACTGACACCCCGGCCTCCGCGGCGATCTCGCGGAACGTCGCGGCTTGCAAGCCACCCTTCACGGTGAGCCGGCACACGGCGTCGGTGATCTGTCGTCGGCGCGCCCGATGATCGACTCGCTTCGGCACGCCCGTTATGGTACATACGTACCATGAAAGAACGGGTGAACCTCAGCTCGTGGAAGTCGGCGAAGGCCGAGCAGCGCTTCCGCGAGCTCGAAGACGAGCTACTCCGGGACTCGGGACGGGAGCAGCCGGTTCCGGTCGACGTCGAAACCCGGCTCGGTCCGACGCGCGCGTACCGATGGGACGGTGCCGGCATCGCCGTCGTCTTCTTGCACGGCGTCGCGGGCACCGGCCTGAGTTGGATCGGATACGCCGAGCATCGCGGCGCCCGGGTGGCCTACGCGATCGACACGATCGGTGACGTGGGCCGCAGCGAGCAGCAAGTCGCAGTCGAAGGGCCTGACGATCTCGCGGAATGGCTCGATACCACGCTCGCGGCACTCGGCGTCGAACACGCACACTTGGTCGGGACGTCATACGGCGGTTTCCTCGCGCTCAATCTTGCGGCCCGTCGCCCGGCGCGGGTGCAGTCCTTGGTGCTCATCGATACCGCCGGTGTCTTGCGCATCTCGATCGCCAAGTTCCTGCTATGGGGCGTGCCGGTGCTTTTCGCATCGTTGCTCCCGGACCGCCCGAGAGCGTGGGCCGCGAAGCGGCTGCGGATGCCCGCACTCGAGGACAAGCGGCTGATGCGGACGGCGTTCTACGCGCAGCGGAATCACCGCGCGCGCCAGGTGCGCCCGGAACCGCTGAGCGACGAACAACTCCGTTCGATCGTGCAGCCGACGTTGATGATCCAGGGTGCCAAGAGCGAAATGATTTCCGCCGTCGACGTGAAGGCGCGGGTGGAAGCGTTGATGCCGGACGTCGTGGTCGAGGTCGTGCCCGACGCCGGCCACGCGGTCATGCTCAGCGCGATGGACGAGATCATCGTGCGCATGAACGCGTTCCAGGCTGATCACGATGCGGAGGTCGCAAGCTAGGTTTCCGGGCCGTGCAGCATGCTTGCCCGCTCTGGGCCCTGCGGGCCGGGCCGCTCGGGCCCCGCTCGCTCCTCAGGGGCTCCGCCGTCAGGTGGGGAGGGATACCCGCCTCGTGACGCTCACTCAATGGCCCGCAATCGTCGCCGTTCTCGGCCTGAGTGGGACCGGCAAGTCCGAAGCGGCGCGGTGGCTCGCTGAATCGCGCGGCTATCACCGCGTCTACTTCGGCGGCATCGTTGTCGACGAGGTACACCGGCGCGGCTTGGCGGGTCCGGAGCAAGAGCGGCTGGTGCGCGAGGAGCTCCGGCGCGACCACGGTATGGGCGCGATGGCAGTGCTGTCGCTTGCAGCGATTCGTGAGCATGTGGATCGTGACGAACCCGTCGTCATCGACGGCTTGTACAGCGCAGCGGAGCGCGAGATTCTGGTCGAGCACTTCGGCGATGCCTTGGTAACGCTTGCGGTGCACGCGCCGCGATGGCTGCGGAAGCAGCGCTTGGCCCAGCGTGCGACACGGCCGTTGACGAGCGCCGAGGTCGACGCGCGCGACGAGTTCGAGGTCCGCAACCTCGATAAGGCCGTCCCCATTGTGGAGGCCGACCTGCACGTGGTGAACGACAGCGATCTCGACGCACTCTTCGCCGCGGTCGAGACAACGCTGTCCTCGCGACCCGTCGCCTGAGGCACCTCAGCTCATTGGTGACGCATCACGCGCGCGAACTCGGCCTCGAGATCGAGCGGCGGCGGCGCACCCGCCCTGATCGTGACGTCGAGCAACGCATCGGGCGCCGGCGCGGGCGGGACATACTCCTCGCACACCGGGAACGGGCGTCCGTATCCGATAGTGAGGAATGAGCCGTCGGGTGACCACGCCAGCGGGATCCCGACGCCGAGGTTGGCCTGACCGATCACAGCCGCGTCGGCCTGGAGTGTGACCCGCACGTGCCCATCGACGATTGCACCGTCGGCGACGAGCACCGTTGCGCCGGCAGGCACCGGACCGCGCACCTCGCGAGCGCCGTACTTGCCCGCGATGCACCACACGACCTCCTTGCCCGCGAGGTAGAACGCCCACCCCGAGATCCAGTCGCCTTGTTCGCAGAGCACCGCAGTGGTATTCGGCACCGGCGCGGTGAACGCGGCCACGATGCGAAACCCGCCCGCCAGCATCGGCGCGACTACCTCGTGCACCTTGGCGCCCGTCCGCAGGCGTTGCTCCGGTCGCCATGTGGTCCACGGTACGTGCATGTGGGTGATGCGGTGCTCGGCGCCGTCGTCGAGGGGAAAGACGCCATTGCGTTCGGCTTCCACGAACCACGCATCGACCAGCGCGCGCAGCCGTTCCGGCTCCTCGTTCGCGAGGTCGCGGCGTTCGGTGGGATCCGAGCGGGTGTCGAACAGCGCCCACTCGTCGGTCGCGAAGTCGTGACTCCCCGTGATCGCGTTGCGTTCGGCGGCCGTGAGCTGGTTGACGTGGTTCGTCACCGCTTTCCAACCGTCGGCATACATCGCGCGGCTGCCCCAGCACTCGTAGTACTGGCTGGTATGCACCTCGCCCGCGTTGGCATCGTCGAGCACCTCGCGCAGGCTGACACCGTCGAACGACATCTGCGCGACACCGCCGACCTCGGTTGGCAGCGCGATGTCGCACAGGTCGAGCACGGTGGGCGTCACGTCGATCGCGTGCGCGTACTGGTGGCGGATCCCGCCCTGCTCGCCGATCCCCGGTCCCGCGATGACGAACGGATCGCGTACGCCGCCTTCGAAGGTGTATCGCTTCCATCGCTGAAACGGTGTGTTGCCGGCCAGTGCCCAGCCCCACGGGTAGTGCCCGCTGGAACGGAAGCCGCCGAGGTCGTCGATGTGCGCGATCTCCTCGGCGACGTCGTCGTCCTCGTCCGAGATGTAGTGACCGAGTTGGTTGAAGCTGCCGTGCGGCCCGCCTTCGCCGGAGGTGCCGTTGTCGGAGACGAGGACGAAGATAGTGCGGTCGAGCTCGCCGATCGATTCGATGTGGTCGAGGACACGTCCGAGTTGATGATCGGCGTGCGCGACGAACGCGGCGAACACCTCCATCATGCGCGCGTAGAGGCACCGGCGGCCGTCGTCGAGGTCCGACCAGGCGTCGATCCACGGCGGGCGCTCGGTCAGCTCGGCTTCGGCGGGCGTGATCCCGAGTTCCTGCTGCCGCTCGAGTGCGGACGCGCGCCACGCGTCCCATCCGTCATCGAAGCGACCGCGGAACCGTTCGATCCACTCGGGCGGCGCTTGATGCGGCGCGTGGGGCGCGGCCGACGCGTACCAGAGGAAGAAAGGACGCGCGGGATGCGAGAGGCGCAACTCGTCGAGATAGGCGATCGCGTTGTCGGCGAGATCCGCGTCGAGGTGGTAACCCTCATCGGGTGTGCGTGGCGGCTCGATGTGGTTCGTGTCGCGGATCAGGTTCGGCGTCCACTGGTTCGTCTCGCCGTTGAGGAACCCGTAGTACCGGTCGAAGCCTCGCGCGGTCGGCCATTGGTCGTACGGCCCAGTGAACCGCTCGTCGCGCGGCACGAGGTGCCACTTGCCGACGCAAAAGGTCGCGTATCCCGACTCCTGCAAAATCTGCGCAAGCGTGGCGGCCGACTTCGGCATCTGCCCCGAGTAGGCGGGGAAGTTCGTCGGCATGTCGGGCAGCATTCCCATGCCGACGCGGTGGTGATTCCGGCCGGTCAGCATGCACGCACGCGTCGGTGAACACACCGCGGTCGTGTGGAAGTTGCCGAATCGCAGACCGCGCGCGGCGAGCCGGTCGATGTTCGGCGTCTCGAGATCCGAGCCGTAGCACCCGAGGTGGGCGAAGCCGAGGTCGTCGAGCACGATCACGACGACGTTCGGTGCGTCGGCCCGGAACGGGGACCCGGCGCGCACACGTGCTTCGGTTGCCATCGACGGCGGCGTTCTCGGATCCCGCATGGCGCCGACGCTAGGCGAACCTTGCGGCCGCGACGTTCGTTCAGTGGAACGGTGCCCACGGGCGGCAGGTCAGGCGTTGCCGCGGGCGGACTCGACCGGCAGGAGCGCGGCACCAACGAAGAAGCACACGGCGCCAAGGAACGTACCGAGATTCACGAGGGTGATGTTGGCCGCTTCCTCGGTGGTGGTGAGGTAGCGAGACGCGACGGCGGAGACGCCGAACGCGATCGAACCGAGCAGATTCAGCGCACTGATCCACCAGCCGATGGTGCGTACCTGCCAGTGAAAGAGGCGGGGCGTGACCTCCGAGAACGCAAACCAACTCGCGACGAGGAAGCAGATGGACCCGAACACGTCAGGCGCCCAGATGAGTCGCTTCTCCTGATCGAACGACAGGGCGTCGCGCGTTGCCGCGAACGTCGTGATGTTGAAGAAGACGGTACCGATCAGTTGCACCATCGTCGCCCACCAGTCGATCTGGCGCGGCGACCAGTCGAACCAGCGTGCGAAGCCGCGACGGGTGACCGCGGTGGTATCTGGCCCTGCGGGTGAGTTGAGCACTTCCTTGTACTGGAGGTAGGCCGCGCTGGTGAAGAAGATCGATCCGATGAAAAACGTCCAGGCGGTCACGCTCGGATCGACGTTGTCGAAGTAGAGCGGCACGGAGCCGAGCGCGAAGCAGAACGAACCGATCATGAACAAGGCGCCGATGCGCAGGCTCGAAGCACTCGCGCCGGCGCGCACGCCGAGACGTTTGCGATGCGCGCGCGACGACCACTCGACCTGCGTGCCATCGGGTCGTTGCATCGTGGCGTGCGTGACGAACGGTCCCGATCGTGTCGTGCCGACGACCGTCCACCCCGCGGGGACCTCGACTCCGGGGATCCCCGCTGCAGTCATCGGCATTGACCCTACGGGGCGTTCTCGCGGGGTCGGGGAAGCGCTACGACGACCGTGTCTCCCGCCCAGCAGGCCTTGACAAGAAAAGTCGTCAAGTGCAAGATGACGGCCATGCGTGACGTGGAAGTGATCGAGGACCCCGCCGCCGCTGCGGTCGCCCTCGACCCGGTGCGAGCCCGTCTGCTTTCGGAGCTCACCGAGCCCGCGTCGGCCGGCGCCCTCGCCCGCCGCGTCGGGATCGCCCGCCAGAAGGTCAATTACCACCTCAACGCGCTCGAAGCGCACGGCCTGCTCGAGCTGGCCGAGATCCGCATGCGGGGCGGCATCCGCGAGCGGGTGCTGCGCGCTACTGCCGCCACCTACGTCGTGTCGCCTGCCGCGCTCGCGGCCACGGGCGCGGATCCGGAACGCACGTCCGACCATCTCTCCGCGCGCTACCTCGTCGCGCTTGCCGGACGCGTCGTACGCGAGGTCGGGAGCCTTGCCCGCCGCGCCGAAGCTGCTGGGAAGCGCCTGCCGACGATGGGTATCGACACCGAGATCCGCTTTCGCAGCGCGGAAGAGCGCGCCGCGTTCGCCGACGAACTCACCGCCGCCGTGCTCGAACTCGCGGCCCGCTATCACCACGACGACGGACGGCCCCATCGTCTCGTCGTCGCCGCTCACCCGAAACCCGAGGAGTCCCCCCATGACAACGCCTGACCGCCCGCTCCGCATGGAGCTCACGTTCGAGATGCCCGGCACCGCCGAGCAGGTCTGGGACGCGATCGCGACCGCCAACGGCATCAGCTCCTGGTTCATGCCTACCGACATGGAATCGCGCGTCGGCGGCGCCGTCTGCTTCCACATGGGCGAGGACGCGTCCGAGGGAACCATCACCGAGTTCGACGCACCGCGCCGCATCGTTTACGAAGAGCCCGACTGGGCCGGCCTCAGTGGACACAAAGGCGCGGAAGTCACGCCCCTCGTCAGTGAGTTCATCGTCGAGGCCCAAGCCGGCGGCACGTGCGTCGTGCGCGTCGTGAGCAGCGCGTTCGGAACCGGCGCCGACTGGGAGCAGGAGTTCTTCGACGA
>JBEVDP010000310.1:0-2556 GCA_040513235.1 Acidimicrobiia bacterium
TTTCGGTCTTCGCCCTACGGTGCTTGCGCCACTCGAGGAACGGCGGGATGAACGAGACGAGGATGATCACCGCAATGATCGGATACAGGTACTTGTCGACGTTGTCGGCCCCGATTGCCGAGCCGAGCGCGTAGCCCAACAGCGTGATACCGACGGCCCACACGAGCGCGCCGACCACGTTGAAGATCGTGAACGTCTTCCACTTCATTTCGCCGACTCCGGCGAGCACGGGCGCAAACGTTCTCACGACGGGCACGAAACGCGCGATGACGATCGTCTTCGGGCCGTGCCGGTCGAAGAAGTTCTTCGTATGTTCCACGTACTCCTGCCGGAAGAGCCGCGCGTCGGGCTTGCGGAAGATCGACGGGCCGGCCTTCTTGCCGAACTGGTAGCCCACTTGGTCGCCGACGACGGCGGCCACGAACACGCCGACGACGAGGAACGCGATGTTGAGCTTGCCGTCGTTGGCCAGGAGCCCAGCGGTGAACAGCAGCGAGTCGCCGGGGAGGAAGAAGCCGATCAGCAGCCCCGTCTCGGCAAAGATGATCGCTATCACCAGCAGCTCGCCGAACGGCGACGCGTTCTCGATGATCTCCTTGGGGTCGGGCAGTAGACCCAGGATGGCGCCGTGCACGGCCGCACTGTAGACCGTGCTTCCGAGCGTTCTCGGATGGGCCTTTCGGTGCCTCGCTTGACAGGACGCCGCGCTGCGTGGCACCACTTTCCGCTTCCCGATACCCGACGATTCGGCCGCGCGCGGCCAGACTGACCGGCCGAATCCCCGAGGTGCCTGCGTTGCCCAAGCCGCTCGTGATCGTCGAGTCGCCTGCCAAGGCGAAGACCATCGAAGGCTTCCTCGGTCGCGACCGCGTCACGGTGCTCGCGAGCTACGGCCACGTCCGCGACCTCCCGAGCAGCGCGAAGGAAGTGCCGAAGGGCGTCACCGATCCCCAGGTTCGACGGCTCGGCATCAACGTGAACGACCACTTCTAGCCGATCTACGTCGTCCCCGACAACAAGAAGGACCGGGTGCGCGACCTCAAGGCCGCGTTGAAGGACGCGAGCGAGGTCTACCTCGCGACCGACGAGGACCGCGAGGGCGAAGCCATCTCGTGGCACGTCCTCGAGCTGCTCAAGCCGACGGTGCCGGTGAAGCGGATGGTCTTCCACGAGATCACCCGGCAGGCCATTGAGGAAGCCATCGAGAACTCGCGCCAGCTCGACATGAAGCTCGTCGAGGCGCAGGAGGGTCGGCGCATCCTCGACCGGCTCTTCGGCTACGAGATGTCGGTGGTCACGCGCCGCCGCGCCGGCGGCGCCACCTCGGCCGGACGCGTCCAGAGCGTGGCGGCCCGTCTCGTGGTGGAGCGCGAGCGGGCCCGGATGGCGTTCCGAGCCGCCTCCTACTGGGACCTCGAGGGCACCTTCGCGTCGGCGGTACCCGCCGGCGTGAGCGACGCGGCCGAGTTCCCCGCGTCCCTCACCGCGCTGGACGGCAAGCGAGTGGCGACCGGCCGTGACTTCGACCCGCTGACCGGGCGGTTGACGCGCCCCGACGAGGTCGCGCACCTCGACGAGGCCGGAGCGCGTGCGCTCGCGGCGCGGCTCGACGACGCGCGTTACCGGGTGACGTCGGTCGAGTCGCGCGCGGTGGTGGAGCGTCCGAAGCCGCCGTTCGTGACGTCGACGCTGCAGCAGGAGGCGGCCCGCAAGCTCAACTTCAGCGCGGCGCGCACGATGGCCATCGCGCAGCGCCTCTACGAGAACGGTGTCATCACGTACATGCGCACCGACTCGACCAACCTCTCTTCGCAGGCCGTCACGGCCGCCCGCAACCAGATCCGGAACCTCTACGGCGATCAGTACCTTCCCGACGGGCCGCGTGAGTACCGCAGCAAGGTGAAGAACGCGCAGGAGGCGCACGAGGCGATCCGGCCGGCGGGTGATCGCATGCGACCGCTGAGCGAGATGCACGCCGAGTTGCACTCGAGTGACGAGCGTCGCCTCTACGAGCTCGTCTGGATGCGCACGGTGGCGAGCCAGATGGCAGATGCGCGCATCCGACGGGTGACCGAGCTGTTCGACGCCACGTCGACGGCGGATGAGGTCGCTACCTTCCAGGCCACCGGCCGCACGATCGAGTTCGACGGGTACCTCCGCGCGTACGTCGAGGGCTCCGACGACCCGGACGCCGAGCTCGAGGACCGCGAAGCGATCTTGCCGCCGCTCGACGAAGGCGACGCGCTCGCGTGCCGCGCGCTGCAGCCGTCGGGCCACAGCACGCAGCCGCCGGCGCGCTACACCGAGGCCAGCCTCGTGAAGGAGCTCGAGGAGCGCGGCATCGGCCGGCCGTCCACGTATGCGAGCGTGATCGAGACGCTGCTGCGGCGCGACTACGTGTGGAAGAAGGGCAACGCGCTCGTGCCGTCGTGGACCGCGTTCGCGAAGCAGCAACTGCTCGAGCGCCATTTCGCGCACCTCATCGACTACGACTTCACCGCCACGATGGAAGAGGCGCTCGATGCGATCGCCCGCGGTGAAGGCGAGTCCGAGAAG
>JBEVDP010000311.1:0-2767 GCA_040513235.1 Acidimicrobiia bacterium
CTCCCCCTACTTCGAACGCCCCGACGAGTGGAACGCGGCATGGCTCGATTTCGTCACAGTGACGTAATCAGCCCGCGACTGCCGCGGTGACGACGCCGCCCGTGATCGTCACGGTGACGCGGTCGGGCCGGTAGTCCATCGTCACGGGAAAGGACTCGCCGTCGCGTCCCCCGACCCGCCAGCCGCAGCCCCGCTCCCCCGCCACGCGCTCGGCCTCGGCCTCGGCGACGCCGACGAGGCTGTCGGCGAAGGCTTGCGTCTCGTGAATCGGATCGGTCACGGCCCGAGTGTCGCGCAGTTCCGTTCGCGGCGTGCTGGATCCCGAGATCGTCGATGCCTTCCACCGCGACGGGTACGTCGTCGTCGACGGCCTGCTCACCGACGCCGAGCTCGAACACTACGAGCCGCTCGTCACGGATGCGGTCGCGGCGCGCAAGCGCGACGCGAAACCGCTCGCCGAGCGATCACCGTACGAGCAGTCGTTCCACCAGTGCATCAACCTGTGGGAAGACTTCCCCGCCGTCCGCCCGCTCACGTTCCACCCGCGCGTCGGGCAGGCCGCGGCCGAGCTGCTCGGCATCGACGCGATCCGGTTATGGCACGACCAGGCGCTCTACAAGGAAGCGGGCGGGCGCGCCACCGACGCGCACCAAGACCACGGCTACTGGCCGATCCGCGAACTCGACACCGTGACCGCATGGATCCCGCTGCGCGGCTCGACGCTCGCCAACGGCGCGATGGGTTACCTCCCGGGCTCGCATGCGGTCGGCATCCGCAAGTTCGTGAACATCTTCCAGGCCGAAGATCCGTCAGGGTTGCTCGACTCGCCCGAGATCGCTGGCGTCGAGCCGTTCTTCGTCGAAGTGCCGCGCGGCAGCGTCGCCTTCCACCACGGCTTGACCGTGCACATGGCCGGTCCGAACACGACGGCCGAGGACCGCGCCGTGCACACGATCATCTACTTCGCCGACGGCTGCACCCGCCGCAATGCGAGGTGGCATCCGTCGGTCGATCGCGACGGCATCGAGGTGGGTGCGCCGATCGCGGGTGCGTGCACGCCGATCGTGTGGCCGCGCGCCGAGGCCGACCTCCCCGCTCCCCCACCGCCGCTCCCGGCCGAGATCCTCGGCATCGCGGGGACCGGCGTACTACCGCAGCCCTGAGCGCGCGACGCGGCGGCGCGCGTGTCGCGCGCCGCCGCGATTCAGACGCGTCGCGCCGTCAGGTCGCTAGGGCCTTGGCCTTCAGCTGCTGGAACTCTTCCTCGCTGATGACGCCCTGCTCCTTCAAGCCCGCGAGCCGCTCCAACTCGGCGGCCGTCGACGTGCTGTCGGCCGTAACCGACTGGATGTATTGCCGGTTCGCTTGATCTTGCGCCTGGGCCGCTTGCGCCGCGTGCTCCGACATCTTGTGGCCGCGCGCAATCAGATACACGAGGACGCCGAGGTACGGCAGGAAGATGATGAAGATGACCCAGAGGGCCTTGGCCCAGCCCGACAGATCGTGGCTCCGGAAGATGTCGCTGAACACGATGATCAGCAACCAGATCCAGATGAAGAACATGAAGAACCAGAGCATCGACCAGAAGACCTGGCCAGTACCGAAATCGTCAGCCAACATTGGCAGTACTCCCTCGATGGTGGGCCCGTGCGGCCACAGGACGGCCGGGATACTGCCCCGTCCGGTCCTCTTGCGCCAGCTACATCATGGTTCCCCTGGTCGGACGTGTGGGTGATGGTGCGTCAGATCACTTGCGACCGCGACGAAACTTTGTAGACCAGCGTGCCCGTGGCCGCGAGTTCGCCCGATGCGGCCCGCACCTCAGCGTCGCAGAACACGATCTGGCGGCCCCGGCGCACGATCCAGCCCTCGGCGATCGCGTCCTCCTCGCCGATGGGTGCGAGGTACCGCAGTTGGATGTCGATCGTGAACAATTGCCGTGGTTCGTCGTAGCCGCTCCCGATGGCGGGCACGACAACGCTGTCGATCATCGACGCGATCACGCCCCCGTGCCAAACGCCCGCAGGTTGGCGCAGTTCGGGTCGGTACGGGAGCCGCATGCGCGCGTAATCCTGGCGCAACTCCTCGAGCTCGATGCCGAGCCACGCGGGAAACCACGTGGTTTCCCACTTCCCGAAGCGCGACCATCGCTCCAACTTCTCGGGCGGCAATTCGGGGAAGTGCTCGGCGCGAGACATACGCGTACGCTACGCCGGTGGCGGAGTGGGCCAACTGGTCGGGCAATGTTTGCGCGCACCCGGTGCGCGTCGAAGCGCCGGCGACCGAGGCCGAGGTGTGCGAGCTCGTTGCGCGCGCAACTGCCGACGGGCTCGCGGTGCGGCCCGCGGGATCGCGTCACTCGTTCACACCGCTGTGCGCAACCGACGGCGTCGCGGTCGACATGCACGCGCTCACTGGCATCGAGTCGATAGACCGCGACGCGCGGACTGCGACCATTCTCGGCGGCACGCTGATCTCCGCGATCGGCGACGAGCTGCGCGCCGAGGGATTGTCGCTGCACAACCAGGGCGACGTCGACGTCCAGACGGTCACCGGCGCGATCGGTACCGGGACGCATGGCACCGGCCCCTCGTTGCGCAATCTGTCGGCGGTGGTTGTCGCGTTGCGCATCGTCGGCGCCGACGGAAAGGTTGTGCGGGCCGACGCGTCGGTCCGGCCCGGTCTGTTTCAAGCCGGGCGGTTGTCGCTCGGCGCGTTCGGCATCGTCACCGCGGTCACGTTCCAGTGCGTGCCCGCCTACAACCTC
>JBEVDP010000312.1:0-8211 GCA_040513235.1 Acidimicrobiia bacterium
GGCGGCGTGATGAGGGCGCCCTTGCGGGCCGCGAAGAAGGTTTCCCCGGGGCACTCCCACACGAGCCACTCGGGGTTGAGCATGATCGCTTCGTCGTAACCGGCATTCAGAGCTTCGACCTTGGCGAGCGACGAGTTCACGTAGTTCCCCGTGGTTTTCGACAACGGCGGCATCGTGTTGTGGTCGTGACGCGTCCACGACGAGATCTTCATCGTGACACCCTTCGACGCCGCGTCGTCGCCGAGATAGGCGCCCCACGGCCAGCACGCGATCGCAACGTCGACTGAGCACGGCAACGTATTGAGACCCATCTCCCCGTAGCCGTAGTACGCGATCGGGCGCACGTAACACGACGGCAACCCCGTCGCCCGCACCGTGTCCTTCGTCGCCTGCACGATCTCGTCGACCGTATAGGGCAACTCCATCATCAGGATCTTGGCCGAGTCGAACAGCCGCACGATGTGGTCGGTGAGCCGGAAGACCGCGGCGCCCTTGGAGGTCTCGTAGGCGCGGATGCCTTCGAACACGCCGGTGCCGTAGTGCAGCGTGTGGGTGAGGATGTGGATGCGTGCGTCCTCCCAGGGAATCAGCTCCCCGTTCATCCAAATCTTCTCGGTCGGCGTGATGGGCATGAATTCGCCTTTCGTTACAGCGCGGCGGCGATCGCGTCGCCGACCTGCGCCGTGCTGCCTTCTACATCGTCGGTTTGCTCGACGGCTTTCTGGATTCGGGCCGCGGCGTCCGTTTCGCCGAGAAACTCACACATCATGGCCGCCGAGATGACGGCAGCCCGAGGGTCGGCCTTCCCCGTCCCGGCGATGTCGGGGGCCGACCCGTGTACCGGCTCGAAGAGCGACGGGCCGGTGCGGGCGGGGTTCAGGTTTCCGGACGCCGCCCGGCCGATTCCACCGGCGACCGCGCCGCCGAGGTCGGTGAGGATGTCGCCGAAGAGGTTGTCGGTGACGATCACGTCGTAGCGACCGGGATCCTGCACGAAGTAGATACATGCGGCGTCGACGTGGTTGTAGGCGGTCGCGACGTCGTCGAACTCGGCCGCGACAACGTCGAATGTGCGCTGCCACAAGTCGCCCGCGAACGTGAGCACATTGGTCTTGTGCACGAGCGTGACGTGCTTGCGCGCCCGACCTTGGGCAAGCTCGAACGCGAAGCGTACGGCGCGCTCGACACCCATACGGGTGTTGACGGAACCCTGAGTCGCGATCTCGTGCGGCGTGCCCAGGCGCAGGAAGCCGCCTTCGCCCGCGTACGTCCCTTCGGTGTTCTCGCGCACCACGAGGAAGTCGACGCCGTCGTTGAACCGATTCGCGCCCGCTTTGAACGGACGCAGATTCACATAGAGATCGAGTGAGAACCGCAAGCGCAGGAGCAGGCCTCGCTCGAGCACGCCCGGCGGCACCTCCGGCGTTCCGACCGCGCCGAGCAGGATCGCGTCGTACCCGCGTAGTTCCTCGAGGTCGCTGTCGGGCAACACCTCGCCGGTTCGGAGGTAACGCGCGCCGCCGAGGTCGTAGTCGACAGTGTCGAGCGCAACGCCGGCGGCCGCGACGACTTTCAGTGCCTCGGTCAGCACCTCGGGACCGATGCCGTCACCGCCGATGACTCCGACTCGATGGGCCACTACACAAACCTTTCCGTTCACGAAAAAACCGCCCACGTTGTCGTGGACGGCTGCGAGCGAACGCCGGAGCGGCGTTCGCTTACGGAATAACGATGACGTGCGAGAACGACTTCATGGAAAGGACAGCTTCGCGCCGGAATGACACGAATGTCAATCCGGGCTCGGCGCGGCAACGGGGAACCGATACTCTGCCCCGCCATGGCTGACGCCCACCTGTCGCCCCAAGCGGCCGAGCGGCTGCGCGAAGAACTGGCATGGCGTTCGGGTGAACACCGCCGGGACATCTCGCTGAAGATCGAGATCGCCCGCGAGCTCGGTGATCTCAGCGAGAACGCCGACTACGACGCCGCCAAGAACGAGCAAGGACTGAACGAAGCGCGCATCCGCCAGCTCGAGCACATCCTGAAGACCGCGGTGATCCTCGAGGGTGCGTCGAGCGGCGATGTCGTCGAGGCGGGTTGCCTGGTCGAGCTGCGTTACGAAGGCGACGATATGCCGCAGACATATCTCGTCGGTTCGATCGAGGAGCGACACGACAAGTACGACGTCCTGTCGACGGCCTCGCCGTTGGGTCAAGCACTGCTCGGCGCCGCGCCGGGTGCAACGGTCACGTATCAGGGGCCGCGCCGCGAGCTGTCGGTCACCGTCGTCGGCGTCCGTCCCCTCGACTGACTACGCGAACAGCACCACGGACTCGATGCCGCGCGCCGTCGCATGCGCGAGCAGCGAGCCGCACCCGAACGATTCATCGTCGGGATGCGCGACTGTCAGGAGCAGCCGCATCACGTCTCCTTCGGGCCCCAACCGCCGCCTCCGGGCGTGAGGATGCGCAGCACATCGCCGGCTTCGAGTCGGATCGTGCACTTGTCGGCGAGGCGTTCCGCCCGGGACTCGTCGCCTTGCGGGAGAAGCCAGTTCTCCCCCGCCGCGCCGGACTCACCCCCGGCGAGACCCCAAGGCTGCGACACGCGCCGTTCGGTGATGAGTGAAACGGTGACGGGTTCGAGCATCTCGACCTCCCGCGCGATGCCGTCGCCGCCCGGCGCGGCGCCGGCGCCGCCGCTCCCGTGCCGCAAGCCGTACCGGCGGACGCGCATGCGGTACGCGCGCTCGAGCGCCTCGACGGGTGTGTCCATCGTGTTGGTCATCGCGGTGTGCACGCCGCTCATGCCGGGGCGCGGGCCGGGGCGACCACCCTGGCCGCCGCCGATCGTCTCGTAGTACACCCACGTGCTGCCGCCGACGAGCACGTTGTTCATCGTGCCCTGCGATGCGGCACCGACCCGGTCCGGCACTGCTTGGGCGAGCGCGCCGAGGCACACGTCGGCAACGCGTTGGCTCACTTCGACGTTGCCGGCGCCGACAGCGACCGGCAGGACGGCCGCGACGAGCGTGCCGGGTGGGGCGATGACGCGCACGGGCCGGAGCGCGCCGCCGTTCGCAGGGATCGTCGGGTCGGCGACCGAGCGGATCGCGAACGCGACCGCGCTGACGGTCACGGCTTCGACGGCGTTGACGGTGCCAGGCCGTTGCGCGTCGGTGCCCGTGAAGTCGAACGTGACTGCGTCGCCCGCAATGGTGACCGCCACCACGATGCGCGCGGGAACTGCGCCGCCCGGCCCGCCGGTCGAATCCATCGTGTCAGAGAACTCGTATGTGCCGTCGGGGAGGTCATGGAGCGCGGCGCGCATCCGCCGTTCGCCGTAGTCGACGACCTCGCGCAGCGGCTCGTCGGCGAGCGCGCGCAGTCGTTCGACACCCAGGCGGTTGGCGCCGCGCTGCGCGTCGAGGTCGCCGCGCCTTTCTTCGGGCGTGCGGGACGCCGCGACGAACACCGCCTCGATCTCGGGCGTGCACAGTACGGGCGGGACGCGCAGCCCCTCTTGATAAATCTCCGTTGCTTCCGGTGGCATCGAACCCGGCGCCATGCCGCCGAGGTCGGCGTGATGGGCGCGGTTCGCGGCCCAGCCCGCGAGACGGCCGTCGTCGGTGAATGCAGGCGCGACGAGGGTGACGTCGTTGAGGTGCGTGCCGCCTGCGTACGGGTCGTTGAGGATGATCTGGTCGCCCGGCCGTACGCGGCTCGCGCACGCGTCGATCGCGGCCCGCACCGCCGCGGGCATCGAGCCGAGGTGCACGGGAATGTGCTCCGCTTGCACGAGCAGGGTGCCGTCCGCGGTGAACAGCGCGGCCGAGCAGTCGGCGCGCTCCTTGATGTTCGGGCTGTACGCGGCGCGTCGCAGCACCGCACCCATCTCCTCGGCGACACCGGTGAGCCGGGAGATGAGGACCTGCAACGCTGCCGGATCGAGTTCGCTCACGCTTGCCCGCTCCTTTCCGTCCCGGCCGGGCTGCCACCTTGGCGAACTTCGCTCACGTGCGCTTCACGACCCACGCGCCGAGCGCGCCCGGTACTGCGACCCAACCCTCGGGAATCCACACGGTGCAATCCGGCTCCGCGACCACAGCCGGACCGCGCACCCGTGTGCGGGTGACGGGCGGAAGATCCGTGACCGCCAACGGTGCGGCCATCTGCGCGCGGGCGCGCACCGCGACGACCTCGACCGGCGCCCCCGGGCGCGCGTGCCCGTTGCGACGCTCGTGCTCGGCGGGAAAGTCGCCGGGTTCCGCGACCGTGAGCTCGTGACTCTGCCCGACATACCGGCAGTCGTACGCGATCTCGACGTCCGCTCCGACGCCGACGCGGGCGACCGCCCGCGCCGCGACGTCCGCGGGATCGGCCGGCGCCGACTGCACCACCTCCTGACGGCGCGGCGAGCACAACAGGCCGACAGCGGATGCAACACCGGCGCGCGGCGGGATGATCACGGCGGGCATACCGAGTGCGTCGGCAATCGCGCACGCGTGCAACGGACCCGCGCCGCCGAACGCGACGAGTGCGAGCCCGCGCGGGTCGACCCCGCGTTCGACGCTCACTGCGCGAACTGCGCGCTCCATTGCGGCGTCGACGACGGCGACGACTCCCGCCGCGTGAACCCCCGCATGCGCGAGCGCGTCGCGCGCGGCGGCGACCTCGAGCCGGCCCAAACCGGGGAACGCGGCGCGGTCGTCGATGCGGCCCAGTACGAGGTCCGCGTCGGTCACCGTCGCCGCAGTGCCCCCGCGTCCGTAGCATGCGGGTCCGGGGTCGGCGCCCGCGCTCTCGGGTCCGACCACGAGCGCGCCACCGGGATCGAGCCAGGCGATGGAACCTCCGCCCGCGCCGATCGTGTGGATGTCGAGCGCGGGCAGCCGGATCGGGAACCCACCGACAGTGAGCGCGGGCGCGGGCTCGGGGACGCCGCCGCGCACCAAGCAGACGTCGGTGCTGGTGCCACCCATGTCGAAGGTGACCGCGTCCGGGTAGCCGCACGCGGCCGCGACTGCGGCGCCGGCGCGCACGCCACCGGCCGGTCCCGACAGCAACAGGCTCGCGGGCACGCGCGCGGCGTCACCAACGCCGACGAGCCCGCCGGCCGACGTCATCACGAGCACCTCTTCGGCCACGCCCGCGATGCGTTCGAGATACGGACCGCATGCGGGCCGCAAGTACGCGTTGACAACGGTGGTGACCATGCGTTCGTACTCGCGGAACTCGGGTGACACCTCGCTCGACGTCGTGACATCGAGACCGGTGGCTCGCAGTGCCGCCGCGACGGCCTGTTCGGGGTCGGAGTTGCGATCGGAGTGGAGCAGCACCACGGCGACGGCTTCGACGGCATCGGGGATTGCCGGGCACGCGCCGTCCCACGCTTCGAGTTCGGTGCCGTCCGCGTCGAGCCGGCCGCCGACCTCGAAGCGCCATTCGCGCGGGACGAGCGGTGCGGGTCGGTCGGCGAACGGGTCGTACAGCGACGGGCGGACTTGGCGCGCGATCTCGATGACGTCGCCGAAGCCCCGGGTCGCGACGAGCGCGACACGGGCGCCCCGGCGTTCGAGCAACGCGTTCGTCGCGACGGTCGTCCCGTGCGCGAGCACGTCGGGATCGCGATCGAGTTCGCTGACCGCGGCACTGACGGCGCGCGCCGGGTCCTCACGAGTCGACAGCACCTTGGCGACACGACCGTCGTCCGCAACGGCGTCCGTGAACGTTCCGCCGGTGTCGACCCCCAAACGCATTGTTTGAACCTAGAACGGATCGACGCCGGAACCCTGAGGCGAGGATCAGCGGCGCCCGTATCGTGCGCCGCCCGAGCCGGGGCCCGAGCGGCCCTCTGAGCGGAACTTACGCATGCACCCTTCCGTTGCCGTTCATAGCCTGGAGGAGGTAGCCGCGGGCTCGCACGGTGCGGATCTCGAGGCCGAGGGGGGCGATGCGGCGCCGCAGCCGCAGGACGTGGACGTCGAGGGCATTTCGGGTCGGGACACCGTGCGGCCACGCGCGCACGGCGAGCGTGTCGCGGGGGACGACTGCCCCGAAGCGGTCGAGAAGCGCCGCGGCCAGCGACTGCTCGACCGGCGACAGCGAGACCCAATGGTCGCGATGGTGCAGCAGCCCGTCGGTGTCGAGGTTCGGCGCGACGCCGTGGTCTTCGGCTCGCCGCTGGATCGCCCGCCTGCGAGTCAACAGTTCGGACTCACTCGCGCCCGCGGCGACCCAGTCTTCGAGACAGTCGGGAGCATCGGGCGGATCACCATCGGTCACGACGAGAAGCCGGGGCACGCCCCTTTCGCGCAGCTCCAGCAATCGGGGGGTGTCAGCCGGCCAGTGCAGGACTTCGACGTTCATCACTGCCGACGGTACGAGTCGAATGTTTCGCTCGTGTTACTCCGAGGTGACGCCTCGGGCCAGGTCACCGGCAGCGGCCACGACGGCCGCACGGAAGCGGCGACCCGGTGCGGATCCAAAACGCGAGGCGGGACCGCTCACGCTGACCGCGGCGACGACGGTTCCATCGGGCGCCTGAACCGGTGCGCTGACGCTCGCCACCCCCGCCTCTCGTTCCCCAACGCTCTCGGCGTAGCCGCGGCGCCGGACCTGTTCGAGCACCGCGCGCGCGACGTCGAACCGGCCGCTGTCGGAGGCCCACGCGAGGAGCACCTTGCCGCCCGAGCCCCTGGTGAGGGGCAGCACCGCGCCGAGCGGCACCGTGTCGCGCAGGCCGCTGCTGCGCTCGTGGGTCGCGACACACACGCGCGTGTCGCCTTCCCGCACGTAGAGCTGCGCGCTCTCCCCCGTGGTCTCGACGAGCCGGTCGAGGACGGGTCCGGCCGCCGCCGCGAGACCCGATGTGCGGGCGGCCTGTGCCCCCCAACCGACCAACCGACCGCCCAGCCGGAACCGGCCGTCGTCGTCGCGGGCCAACAGCCCGTGCTGCTCGCACGCGACGGCCAGGCGGTAAGCCGTCGGCCGGGCCAGCCCGGTCAGCCGGACGAGATCGGCCAGCGTGCACTCCCCCTCGGCCGCAACCGCGGCCAGGACCGAGACGGCCCGGTCGAGTGTCTGAACCCCCGTGCTCGGCGCTACACTGTCCACGCGTCGATACTACCGTCTCACAATGTGAGATGGAGTGCAGACCGGCACAGGAGAGAGTCATGGGGCAGACGCTGTCGGAGAAGGTGTGGGAGCAGCACGTCGTGCACCATGCGGCGGGCGAGCCGGACCTGTTGTTCATCGACCTGCACCTCGTCCACGAGGTCACGTCGCCGCAAGCGTTCGACGGGCTCCGGCTCTCGGGCCGGACGGTGCGCCATCCCGAGCTCACCGTCGCGACGATGGACCACAACGTGCCGACGTCGGGTCTCGATCAGCCGATTGCGGATCCGATCTCGGCCAAGCAGATGGACGTGCTCGCGGCCAATTGCGCCGAGTTCGGGATCCGCTGTTACGGCATCGGCGACGCGGGCCAGGGCATCGTGCACGTGATCGGCCCGGAGCAGGGGCTCACGCAACCGGGCATGACGATCGTGTGCGGCGACAGCCACACCTCCACCCACGGCGCGTTCGGCGCGCTCGCATTCGGCATCGGCACGAGCGAGGTCGAGCACGTGCTGGCCACGCAGACGCTACCGGGCATGCGGCCGGGCACGATGGCTCTCACCGTCGAAGGTGCACTGCCCGAGGGCGTGACCGCGAAGGACGTCGTGCTCGCGATCATCGCCCGCATCGGCACCGGCGGTGGGATCGGTTCGGTGATCGAGTACCGCGGCGAAGCGATCCGCAGCCTCTCGATGGAGGGGCGCATGACCGTGTGCAACATGTCGATCGAGGCCGGCGCGCGCGCCGGCCTGATCGCACCCGACGACACGACGTTCGCGTACCTCGAAGGCAAACGGCACGCGCCGAAGGGCGCACAATGGGAACACGCGCTCGACGCGTGGCGCGCGCTCGTCACTGATTCTGACGCGACCTTCGACAAGGAAGTCACGCTCGACGCGACGACGCTGCGCCCGCACGTGTCGTGGGGCACGAATCCGAGCCAGACCATCTCGATCGACGACGCCGTCCCGGATCCCGACACGTTCGCCGACGCCGGCGAGCGCGAGGCCGCCAAGCGTGCACTCGCCTACATGGGGCTCAAGGCCGGGACGCCTATGCGCGACGTTGCCGTCGACACGGTTTTCATCGGGTC
>JBEVDP010000313.1:0-3372 GCA_040513235.1 Acidimicrobiia bacterium
ATCGCGAAGAACGAACCGTTCGCAGCCGAGATGGCCGACGACCTCCGCGAGCAGGCGCAGCTCCTGCGCGCGGGCGCCGCGAGCGACACGCAACGCGCCGAACGCGCCGAACGCGCCGCCCGCAAGGAGCAAGAGCGGGCGGACGAACTCGAACGAGAGTCCAAGCAGATCGAGCAAGAGGGCCATGACCGCGCCGCGGTCGACGACGAGATGCGCCACACGGCCAACCAGCTCGAGAACAAGGCGTTCGAGCTGGAGTCGGCCGCGCGCAGCTTGCGCCGGGTCGAGTCCAAATTCGGCGTCGACGACGCCGAGAAGGCCAAGCTCATCAAGGCCGCGGACGACTCACTGAAGCGCGCCGAGGACATCAAGCCCGACTTCAGCCGCATCGAGACCGAGGCGCTCGTCGAAGCCGGCATTCCGATCTCCGACATCCCCGGCGCCGAACTGATGGACCCGACGACGATGTCGAGCGCCGCGACGGGCGCGCCGGCGAGCGACGACCTCGTTGCCGGCTCGTTCGGTATGCCGGAGCCGTCAGCAGATGCCACGACCGACGCGATCACTGCTGCCGAACAAGCCCCGCTCGCCGATGTCGAGACCGATGTCGTGACGCCCGATGTGGCGACGCCCGCGTTCGACGCGGAACCCGCGGACGCGACAGCGACGATAACCGAACCGGCGGCAACCGACGACCCGCTCGTCGACCTCGGCGCGGTGCAAGACACAGAAGACTTCGCGGAGATACCCGAACCCGTCGCCGACACGACCGCCGACGACGCCGCCTTCGAATTCCAGAGCTGAGGAGCCCCCAATGCCCCCCGAAGACCCCACGATCGCACCGGTGCTGCCGCCGGTCGACTCCGATGGCGACAAGCTCTCCGACCAACTCGAATTGTTGATCGGTACGAACTTGCTCGACGCCGACACCGACGACGACGGACTCACCGACGGCTACGAGTACTTCTCGCACCGCGGCCTCGACCCGAAGGTGGCCGACAGCGACGGCGACCTCGCCGACGACGGCTTCGAGCTCGAACAAGGCACCGAGCCGAACAACAAGGACACGGACGGCGACAACATCTGGGACGGCAACGACCTCATGCCGCTCGACAAGACCAACACGTTCGGTAACACACCAATGACACCCGAAGTGACGACTCCGGAGGTACTCGACGGTCCGATTACGAGCCCGAGCCAGGTGCAAGACGTCGAGGGTCCGATCACGAGCCCGAGCCAGATCGACCCAAGCCCAGTCGAAGCGCCAACGCTCGAGCCGCCGCTGACGCATCCGAACGGACTGGAGCCGATCGACCCGTATGCCGACTCGGCCTACGACGAGAACACGTATCGCGACGAGGCAGTCGACACCTACGACGACGCGCCGGCCGACGAGATGGTGCTCGAGTAGTAGCGCACTTCACGCATCGAGCGACCATCCCGGGAGCAGCCCGAGGTCACTGCACAATTCCTGGGCCTGGATGCACTGCCCGTTCAACGAACGCGCTTCGGGTGCTTCCAGAAGCCAACGGCAGACCTTACCGACGACTTCGGCGGGCGCGCCCGTCGACGCGTCGAAGCCGAACGCGCCCATGTCCTGCCGGATGCGCTCGGTCGCGATGAAGCCGGGCTGCACGTTGTAGGCGCGCACGTTCGTGTCGCGCAGTTCGACCGCGAGCACGCCGGCGATGCGATGGAGCGCGCCCTTGCTGAACGCATAGCCAAGTCCCCATCCCCCGGCGCCCGCGGGTTCGGGCGGATCCTCGTATGCGGCGCTCGACGTGAGGTCGATGATGGTGCCGGCGCCGCGGTCGACCATTTGCGGGATGACTGCCTTGATGAGCACGACCGGCGCGAGCGCGTTGGCCTCGAGGTGGTCGCGCAGGAGCTGCACGGGGGTGTCGACGATGTGGTCCATGTGCCCAGGGCCGACGTACCGGCCGTTGTTGACGAGCACGTCGATGCGACCCCACTCGGCGAGCACCGTCGCGACTGCGTCCGCGAGCGACGCGTGATCGAGGAGGTCGGCCTTCACGGCGAGGCAGCGGCGCCCGGCCGCAGTCACGAGATCGGCAGTGGTGTCGAGTGAGCCCGGCAACGCTGACGTATCCGACCGCTGCAACGTCGAGCTGTGCTCGCGGGCCTCGCCCTCGTGCACCGTCCGAGCGAGAATCGCGAGGTCGTATCCCGCCGCGGCGAGCTCGACCGAGATCGCCTTGCCGATCCCTCGGCTGGCACCTGTCACGAACGCGACCTTGGCATTCGCGTGCTCCGTCATCGCCGAGACCCTACGCTCTCGGGAACAGAGCGACGGGGGGATTCGATGCAGGACGAGCGACCGGTCATCATCTCGTGCGACGGGCACGCAACGGGACGGCCCGAGGACTACGTGCCGTACATCGAACCGGCGTACCGCGCGCAGTACGACGACTTCATCCGCGCCCTTCTCGCCGCGCGCGAGAAGCGCGCGCAGGCCACCGCCGAGAATCGTTCGCTCTTCTCCAAGGAGGGCGCGGCGGCGTTCGCCGCCGAGACGGCCAACGGGCGCGATGGCCAGTGGAATTCGGCACTGCGCACCGAAGTTCTCGAAGGCGAAGGGGTCGTCGCCGAAGTGCTCTTCCCCGACAGCGGCGTTCCATTCGGAGGCTTCGGCGAATCCGCGGAACACGAACTGAGAGCCGCGGGCAACCGCGCGTACGACCGCTGGCTCTTGGACTTCGCCAACGACACCCCCGGCCGGCGGGCCGCGCTCGCGATGCTCGCGGTGCACGATCTCGACGCGACGGTCACCGAGATCACGTGGGCGCGCGAGAACGGTATGAAGGGTGTGATCATTCCGACTGTGCCCGGGGAAGGACTGCCGCCCTACTACGACCAGTGCTACGACCCGATGTGGGCCGCGTGCCAGGACCTCGAACTACCCGTGCACATCCACGGCGGCAGCGGTACGCCGAACTACGGCGACTACGGCGCGGTCAGCATGCTGATCTATGCCACCGAGACCGTGTACTTCGCGCACCGACCGCTGTGGTTCCTGATCTGGGGCGGCGTGCTCGAACGGTTCCCGCGGATGAAGCTGGTCTTCACCGAGTCGCGCGCGGATTGGATCCCGAGCACGCTGACATATCTGGACGCGATCTACTCGCAACGGTACTTCAGTCACATCCGCGAGACAGTGAAGCTGAAGCCGAGCGAGTACTGGGAACGGCAGTGCTACGTGGCCGCGTCGTTCATGGGCCCCGACGAATCCGCACTGCGTTACGACATCGGTCTCGAGAAGATGATGTGGGGCGCCGACTACCCGCACACCGAAGGTACGTGGCCGCGCACGCGCAAGTCGCTCGCACGGTGCTTCAACGGCATCCCGACCGA